>NZ_JBFUGJ010000001.1:0-173078 GCF_056402975.1 Mesorhizobium sp. P3_A9
TTCCTGGCCGCACTCGACGGCTCCTGCCGCACGCCGATCGCCGGCTATGCGGCGATCGAGGCCGGAAAGCTCTCTTTCGCCGGCCTGATCATCTCGCCCGATGGCACGCAGTCGCACACGGTCGAGCTTCAGGGGCCGGCACAGGATGCCGCCCGCATCGGCGACGAGGCGGCGCGGACGGTGCGGGCCAAGGCCGGCGAAAAATTCTTCGACGGCTGGCTCTGAAGATGCTTCGCGTCCTGGTGACCAGACCGGAACCGGGCGCGTCGCGCACGGCGCGGCGGCTTCAGGACATGGGATTCCAGCCGATTCTCCTGCCGCTTACCGAAACGGTGGCGCTGCCGGTCGATGCCGGGCTTATTCCAGATGAGGCTGTCGCCGTTGCTGTCACCAGTGCCAATGCGGTGCGCCATGCGTCAAAAGAGGTGATCGCGGCGCTTGCTGCTCTGCCTTGCCATGCCGTGGGCGCGAGAACCGCCGAAGCGGCGCGCAAGATGGGCTTTTTGTCGGTCATTGAAGGTTCTGGCGATGCCGAGACGCTGGCCGGCAGCATTGCGTCCGCGCTTCCCGGCAAGGCAATCGTCTATCTCTGCGGGCGCGTGCGGTTTCCGGTGTTTGAGCAGAGGCTGGAAGCGGTTGGTGTCCAGGTCTCCGCCGTGGAGACATATGACACACTCCCGGTGCCTTATTCCGACGAGGCCATCCTTGCACTGCTGTCCGACCAACCGGTCGATGCGATGCTGCTCTATTCGGCCAAGGCGGCGGCCGCGATGCAAGCCTTGGCCAAACGTCCGGCTCTGCAGGCGACCTTTGAAAAAACACGGGTTTTCGCGCTTTCCGCCCGCATCGCCGCTGCTTTCGACGAGAGTGCCGGCAAAGCAATCGGCATTGCCGCACAGCCCGACGAGGAGGCGCTGCTGGCACTTTTGCGGGTGCTGCCCTGAGCCGCGTCATCACACCGCCCCTTTTCACCGCTTGGTGATGTGCTAGACCCTTTCTGAACCATCACGCGCCGCCAGGCGTTGAGACGAAGCGAATTTTTGCGGAGCCCCGGCATGGTCAAGACGCCGAAGATGCGACACTCGAAAAGCCGCCGCGAGCCGGTGACCATCGATCTCGAACCCGGTGCTGTTTCGCGCATCGTCGACGAGGATGCCGCCAAGCCGGAGCCTGGCGCCGAAGAAGCGCTGGTAGAGACCACTTCTCAAGCCGAGATACCTGAAGAGCCGGTGCATGCCGACCAAGCCGATCTTGAGCCTTGGGAGCATGCCGATGCCGCCGCGGTGTCGCCCGAAGCAAACACATCCGCGGCGGCCAAAGCCGCTGAGCCGGAGCTGCCCTATCCCGGTTCAGATGCGCCCCCCAGCCGCGCCAAGGCCTCCGATTACAATTTCGAGGATGCATCGGCGAAGCGCACCGACGACAGCAAGGCGAAAACTCAGACGCGGGACGAAAAGATGGCGCCGCCTCCGGCAAAGCGTGGCGGCCTCAACGGCATTGCCGCCGGCATTATCGGTGGTGTCATCGCGCTGGTCGGCGCCGGCGGCCTGCAATTTGCCGGTCTGCTCGGCGCACCGGGTTCCGGTTCGGGCGTGTCGCTCGATGGCGTCAATGGCGAGATTGCGTCGCTGAAGAGCGACATCGCCGGCCTGAAGGAGGGCGGCGGCAACAATGATGCAGAGGCCAAGGTGGTCGGGCTTTCCTCGGGCCTGGAGCAGGTAAAGGCCGATATAGCGGCGCTGAAATCGGCGGTAGGACAAGGTGGCGCCGGCGACAATGCCGGGCTTGCCGCCCTTGGCGACAAGGTCAAGCAGATCGAAACCGCGGTCGCCGCCCTCGGCAAGGCCGGCAGCGCGGCCCCGGTCGATCTTGGCCCGCTCAACGAAAAGCTGGCCGACCTCGATGCGCTGGTGAAATCGACAGGCGAGGCGGCGAAGGCGCAGGATGGTCGGCTCACCGCGCTGGAACAATCGGTGTCGCAGCTTTCCGGCAAGGTCGAGGCGGCGGCAGGACAGCCGAAGATCGCGCTCGCCATCGCCGCGTCGGCTTTGAAGTCGGCGCTCGAACGCGGCGCGCCGTTCTCGGCGGAACTCGATACGCTGGCTGCGATTTCACCCAATGCACCTGAGATCGCGACCTTGCGGCCCTATGCCGAAAAGGGCGTGCCCACCCGTACCGAGATCGCCTCGCAAATGGATGCCGCCGCCAATGCCATGGTCGCTGCCGCAACGCCGGTCGATCAGAATGCCGGCTTCCTGCAGAACCTGATGTCGAGCGCCGAATCGCTGGTCAAGGTCCGGCCGATCGGCGCCGTCGAAGGTCCTGGCGCGCCGGAAACTGTGGCGCGCATGGAGGTGGCGGTCACGCAGGGCGACTATGCCAAGGCGCTCAGCGAATATGACAAGCTGCCCGAAGCGGTGAAGGCGGCAGGCGCCGACTTTGCCGGCAAACTGAAGGCGCGCATCGAGGTCGAAACCCAGGTCGACGCACTGATCTCCGGCGCGATGAAGGCATGAGGGCAACAATATGATCCGCCTGCTCGCCTTCCTCATCGTCGTCTTCGCGCTCGGGCTGGGCTTTGCCTGGCTGGCCGACCGGCCGGGCGACATGGTCGTCACCTTCAATGGCTATCAGTACCAGGTCAGCCTGATGGTGGCTGCGGTGGCCGTTGTCACCGTCGTTGCCGCGGTGATGATCCTGTGGTGGCTGGTCAAGTCGCTGTGGAACAGCCCTTACACCATCTCGCGCTATTTCCGCGTGCGCCGCCGCGACCGTGGCTATCAGGCGCTGTCGACCGGCATGATCGCCGCCGGCGCCGGTGACGGCGCGCTGGCCCGCAAGAAGACCAAGGAAGCTGCCAAGCTGATCCGTTCCGACCAGGAGCCGCTGATCCACCTGCTCGAAGCGCAGGCGTCGCTGCTCGAAGGCGACCATGAAGGCGCGCGGCAAAAGTTCGAGAGCATGCTCGACGATCCCGAAATGCGGCTGCTCGGCCTGCGCGGGCTCTATCTCGAAGCCGAACGTCTGGGCGACCGCAACGCCGCCAGGCACTATGCCGGCCGTGCCGCCGCCGTGGCGCCGCAACTGGCCTGGGCTGCCGAATCGACGCTGGAAGAGCTGACCGCGCGCGGCGATTGGGACGGCGCGCTGAAACTCGTCGATGCGCAGAAATCGACGCGGCAGATCGAACGCGATGCCGCCAACCGCCGCCGCGCCGTGCTGTTGACCGCCAAGGCGCAGGCGCTCGCCGGCAGCGATCCCACGGCCGCCAGGACAGCGGCGCTGGAGGCGAACAAGCTGCAGCCGGATTTCGCGCCTGCCGCCGTTGCCGCCGCCGCCGCGCTGTTCAAGCAGAACGATGTGCGCAAGGGCTCGAAGATCCTCGAGGCCGCATGGAAGGCCGAGCCGCATCCGGAGATCGCTGAGCTCTATACCCATGCAAGGCCGGGCGATGCCGTGCTCGACCGGCTCAACAGAGCCAAGAAGCTGCAGGAGATGAAGAAGAACCACGCCGAATCGTCGATGACGGTGGCGCGTGCCGCGCTCGACGCCCAGGATCTTTCGACCGCCCGGCGCGAGGCTGAGGCGGCTATCCGGATGGACCGCCGCGAGGGTGCCTATTTGCTGCTGGCCGATATCGAGGAGGCCGAGACCGGCGACCAGGGCAAGGTGCGGCAGCTGCTGTCCAAGGCTGTGCGGGCGCCGCGCGATCCGGCCTGGGTGGCCGATGGCGTGGTGTCGGAGCGCTGGGCGCCGGTATCGCCGGTCAGCGGACGGCTGGACGCTTTCGAATGGCGTGCGCCGATGGAACGGCTTGGCCAGTTGATCGACAGCCGTGACGATGCGCCTGACGCCGCAGTTGTAGCTATCGAAGCGCCGGCTAGACCGGTGTCGGAAAAGCCGATCGACGCGATCGATCATGCCACGGCGGGCAGCGAGGCAACGGGCAAGGGAACCGATAGAAGCGAAGACCAGGTCACGCCGGTCACGGCGGCCGCGTTTGCGGCGGTGCCGGCCGATGCCGAGGCGGTGGAGCCGGCGGAAGAACTGGCGCGCTTGCCGGACGACCCGGGCGTCGATCCGGACGAGGAAGCGGAAAAGTCGCCGCGCCGGTTCCGGCTGTTTTGATTTTGGGCCGGCCATGGGGCCGTTTGGGAATGGATTGATGTTCGAACGCGTTCTGTCGTTTCTCAGGGATTTGCCGGCCGCGTCCAGCGCGCATGCCAGCACGGACGATCCGCGCGTCGCAGCCTCGGCGCTGCTCTACCATGTGATGAACGCCGACGGCGTGCGCCAGGATGTCGAGTGGGAGCGGTTCAAGGCGGTGCTCTCCGAGAGCTACTCGATCAGCGGCGCCGAACTCGAAGCGCTCGCCGCCGCCGGTGAGCGTGCCGACAATGAGGCGATCGATCTCTATGCCTTCACCAGCGTGCTCAAGCGCCACCTCGACGCGGACGGGCGCAAGGCCTTCATCGGCCTGATGTGGGAGATCGTCTATGCCGATGGCGAGCTGCACGAGCTCGAGGACAATACGGTGTGGCGCGTTGCCGAGCTGATCGGCGTCGAGCGTCACGACCGGGTCGAGGCGCGCCGCAAGGCGGCGGCGCAGGCGCCGGGTGCCCGTGGAACGTCGAGCGACGAATAGACGGGATCTCGCCTACCGATGCCGCGCCAAACGAGTTCGAAGCCCAAAATCCTGGTCGTGCTGCATCAGGAGAATTCAAGCCCCGGACGCGTCGGCCATATGCTGCTCGAAGAGGGGTTTGAGCTCGACATCCGCCGGCCGCCGCTCGGCGACGCCTTGCCGGAGACGCTGGATGGCCATGCCGGCACGGTGGTGTTCGGCGGGCCGATGAGCGCCAATGACGACGACGAGTTCGTCCGCCGCGAGACCAACTGGCTGGAAATTCCGCTCAGGGAAAACCGTCCATGCCTTGGCATCTGCCTCGGCGCGCAGATGCTGGTCAACCATCTCGGCGGCAAGGTCGAGGGTCACGGCGAAGGGCTGGTCGAGATCGGCTGGTATCCGCTCAAGGCGACCGAGGCCGGCAGGAAACTGATGCACTGGCCAGATATGGTCTACCAGTTCCACCGCGAAGGCTTTTCATTGCCGAGGGACGCGACGCTGCTGGCGACGGCCGATACCTATCCCAACCAAGCCTTCCGCTACGGCGACAATGCCTGGGGCATCCAGTTCCATGGCGAACTGACAAGGGTGATGATGCAGCGCTGGGTGGTGCGCGGCGAGCATCGCTTCGAATTGCCGGGCGCGCAGCCCGGCCGCGACCATCTCGGCGGCCGGCTGATCTGGGACATGCATCTGAAGCGCTGGCTGGACGAGTTTTTGCGGATGGTGTTTGGGACGCCGGCGGTGCGATAGCTTCATCACAATTCCGGAAGGAGAAGCCGTTTCGCGTCTCTCTAGGGTTCGAGCACCGGCCGCAGGAAGCTGCGCTCATAGCTGAGAATGCTGCGATTGCGCTTTTCCGTTTCGAACACCTCCTGGCATTCCGGGTCGGCAGCCATCCGCTTGCGATACTCCTCGTAATCGGCAAGGCTCGGAAAGCTGAACATGGCATAGGCGATATTGTTCGCTCCTTCGCTCGGAAGGAAATAGCCATGGTGGTTTCCGCCCAGGCGATTGACCAGACCGATCCAGCGACGGCCATAGTCTTCAAACTCGGCAAGCTTGTAAGGGTCGATGACATATTTCAGGTAACAGGTGATCATGGGAATTCCTGTGACAGGGTGATGTAGCTTGCTGACCGTCAGCGTCAGTTTCGCGAGTTGAGATGGCGAACTCTACGCAATTGTGGGAACAGATACGCCCACAGCCCGGCAACCGCGATGGCGCCGACGCCGCCGATCACCACGGCTGGCACGGTGCCGATCAGCGCCGCCATGGTGCCGGCGCGGAATTCGCCGACTTCGTTGGAGGCGCCGACGAAAACCTGGTTGACGGCGTTGACGCGGCCGCGCACCTCGTCCGGCGTCCACAGCTGGATCAGCGTTTCCCTGATATAAACGCTGAACATGTCGGTGGCGCCGAGGAGGGCCAATGCGACGATCGACAACCATGTGATCGTCGACAGGCCGAACAATACGGTGCAGGCGCCGAATGCCGCGACGAAGCCGAGCATGATCTTGCCGGCATTGTCGCGAAGCGGGTGCCCGGCCAGCCAGACCGCAACGCAGATGGCGCCGATGCCGGGCGCCGAGCGCAGCAGGCCGAGGCCCCAGGGGCCGAGTTCAAGAATATCGCGCGCATAGACCGGCAGCAGCGCCGAGGCGCCGGACAGGAGAACGGCGAAGAGATCGAGCGAGATGGCGCCCAGCACGATCTTCTCGCTCCAGATATAGCGGAAGCCGGCAAACAGCGTCTCCATCGTCGGCTTGTCGGTGGCGGTCTGCTGGGCGGGCTTGGGAATGGTGAAGATCAGCAGGCCGGCCACCAGCATCAGCACAGCGGCGACGGCATATGCGGCCTCCGGCGAAACACCGTAGAGCAGGCCGCCGGCGACGGGCCCAACGATGGTCGCCGTCTGCCAGGCGGACGAGTTCCAGGCAATCGCATTGCCGAAATCCTCCGGCGGCACGAGATTGGCGAACAGCGACGACGAGGCCGGTCCGTAGAAGGCGCGCGCCATGCCGAACAGCGCTAGAACGACGAAGATCGGCAGCGGACTGACGAGGCCGCGCAGTGTGAAGTACAGGAGAACGAGCGCACAGGCTGCCTCGACCACCGTTGCCAGCGCCATGATCAGGCGTCGGCCGAAGCGGTCGGCGACGACGCCGGTGACCAGCACCAGCAGCAGCGACGGCAGGAACTGGACGATGCCGACAATGCCGAGATCGAAGGGATCGCGCGTCAGATCATAGATCTGCCAGCCGACCGCGACGGACACGATCATGGTGGCGAAAGTGGTGAGGAAACGCGCCGTCCAGTAGCTGAGGAAGGCTTTGTGCCGGAAGGCGGCGTAACGCTGCTCCGGCGATATTTGTACTGATGTCATGGAGAGAGGCCCCGTTGCGAGTGCATTGGCCGGCGGGGCACTTCCCGGATGGGCGCTGGTCCGACCAATAGAACGTCTAACAAAGTTCGCGGCGGGATGTGCGTTAAAATCAGGCCTGGATCAAGGGATTTTCAGCCTGTTCCTTCGATCGCACAAGGAAGTTACTGTCTCAGCGCGGCCGAAATGGCGTCGAGCCCGCCCCGCAATTCGGCTTCCGTCGGCCAGCCGAAGCCGACGCGGAAGAAGCGTTTTTCCATTTCGAACCAGTGGCCGGGCCCGACATAGGTGCCGTGGTTTTCCAGCAGATCGACATAGAACCGGTTGAGGTCGAAACCGGGTTCGACATTGAGGCGCGGGAAGCCGACGACACCGCCTTCGGGCCTGATCCAGTCGACCAGCGGTTCGCGGTCGATCCAGGCCTGGACGATGTCGCGGCGATTGGCCATTTCGGGCAGCAGCACGCCCAAGAAGGCATCCCGGCGCTCCAGCATGCCGCGCGCGATGCCTTCATCGATGACACTGCCGCAGATGCCGATCTGCTCCTTGGCGGCGAGGAATGTCTCCTGAAGAACCGCATCCGTGGTGATCAGCCAGCCGATGCGGATGCCGGGTATGCCGAAGGCCTTGGACAGCGATGAAACGCTGATCGCCTTCTTGCTCAGCGAGGCCGCCGACGGCAGGCGCCTGCCATAGGAGAGGTCGCGATAGGTCTCGTCGACCAGCAGATGGCAGTTGCTGCTTTCCGCGAGCGCCACCAGTGCGTCGAGATTGGCGCGGCTCATCATCGTGCCGGTCGGGTTGTGCGGGCAGGTAACGCTGATCAGTTTCGTGTTCGGCTGCATCGCCGCCTTGACGCGCTCGACATCGATGGCAAAGCCGTCCTCAAAGGCGAGGTCGACGAAGCTGATGGCGCAGCCGATCGCCCGCGGCGTTTCGATGTTGGTGGCGTAGTTGGGCCTGATGACGACGAGATGATCGCTGGCCGACAAAAGCGAGGTCGAGATGATGAACAGCGCGCCTGCGGCCCCGGCGGTGACCAGGACATCACCGGGCGAAACGCCGGCATCCTGCGCCGCGATCAGCGCACGCAATTCCTTGTCGCCGCGATGCTCGCCATAGAAGAGCGTCAGATCTGGCAGCGACAAGCCGATGTCGGAGAGTTTCTGGTCGGCGATCGAACTTTCGGAGAGATTGTAGCGGATACGGTCATAACCGTATTCTTCCGGCGCATCTTTCTCGATCACCATCCTGGTGTAGTTCATGGCTTTCCCCCAGATCACCTTTTGTCTGGTCTATCCAAGCCACAAAAACAGGAAGCCTGCCAAGGCAGTTTCGCCGGCAGGCTTCTGTTCCAGTCGTCCTAACTATTGGCTCAGGACTGAATTGCTCAGGCTGAAACCTTGACCTTGCGGCCCTTGGCCTTGACGGGCACCACTTCGACGGCCTTGCGGCCGAGGCCGATCGACTTCGCCAGCTGCGAGCGCGAGGCGGCGTAGTTGGGGGCAACCATCGGATAGTCCGACGGCAGGCCCCATTTGGCGCGGTAGGCGTCCGGGGTCAGGTTGAAATGCACGCCGAGATGGCGCTTCAGCGATTTGAATTTCTTGCCGTCTTCGAGGCAGATGATGAAGTCCGGCGTCACCGACTTCTTCGGGTTGACCGCGGGAACCAGGGGTGCTGCCACCGGCACGGCCGGCTTGCCGAGGCCGCCGATCGAGGTGGCGACGCTGGCGATGAGGTCGGCCAGGCCGGAGACGGGCAGGCGGTTCTTTTCAACGTAAGCGGATACGATGTGGGCGGTCAGCTCGAGAAGGTCGATGCGAGCGTCGTTGCTATCGTCGGTCAATGATTCCTCCGTCTATGGCGCGCGGCCTCGAAAATCGGGATCGTTTTCGAAAGGTCAGGGCGCAAAATCAAAAAATGCTGAAGCGTCTTCAAGCGTATCCAGTGGAGCACGCCGGGCGGTGCGCGAAATTCCTAGTCGGCAAATCTGCACAACGCAATGATTAAGCGCGGCGTCACACGTTATTTTGAACGACTATACTAAACTGTAATAATATCAGACGATCAGGGCCTTGTCTCGCCACAGACGAAATCCGCCTTCGAAGGCACGTGTGTTGTCACCGCGCCTGGAGTCGGCCGGCAATTCGTCGAGCTTGTCGACATTGCCGCCGCCAATGACGACATAGTCTGGCTGCAGGGCGGCGCGCAGCCGGTTGACGACGTCGAAGACAGATTCGCGCCATTTCTTCTTGCCGCGCCGTTCCAGGCCGCGCTCACCGACATAATCCTCGAAGCTCTTGGTCTTCTTGTAAGGCAGGTGGGCGAGTTCCATGGGCAGGCCGACATGGTCGGCGATCATCGCCGCGCCGAGGCCGGTTCCGAGGCCGAGGAACAGCATGCGCCCGCCTTCATAACTGCCGATGGCCTGCATCAATGCATCATTGACCAGCTTGACCGGCTTGCCGAACTGCGCGGCGAAATCGAAGCCGGCCCAACCCTTGCCGAGGTTCATCGGGTCGAGCACGGGCTTGTTCTGACGCACCGGGCCGGGATAGCCCATCGAGATGACGTCATAGGACAAGCCTTCGGCGAGTTTCTTCACCGTAGCGATCATCTGCTGCGGCGTGAGGTCAGGGCCGGAATCGGCCCGGCGCTCGGCGCCACCGTTGCTGGTCAGGATCTTGACGTGCGAGCCGCCAATATCGATCGCCAGCACGATCTGCTCGGTGTCGGATGCTGTCTGCTTGACCGCCTTGGCCATCGCGTCCCCTCCGCTCATGCTACCGGATCGATCCAGCCATTGGGCGGCCCGAAGCCGGCCATGGCGTCCGCCGGCCCCCATGTTTTCGGCTCGTAGAGATGCGGCGGCGTGGTGTCGCCAAGCACTGGCCCGACAATGCGCCAGGCGAGCTCTGCCGCGTCCTGGCGGGTGAACAACTGGCCATTGCCATTCATGGCGTCGCCAATCAGCCGTTCGTAAGGCGGCATATCGCTCTTGCTGTCGTCGAGCGCGGTGAGTTCCACCTGCTCGCCGACCATGTCGTCGCCGGGCGCCTTGCGCTGGGCGCCGATGGCGATCACCACCTGCGGATCGATGCGGAAGCGCACGTAATTCTGGTCGGCGGGCTTGATCGGATCGAAGACGTCGAGCGGCGGCCGCTTCAGCCGCACCACCACCTCGGTGACATGCACCGGCATGTTCTTGCCGGCGCGGATGAAGAACGGCACGTCCTGCCAGCGCCAGGTGTCGACGAAGAAGCGCACCGCCGCGAAGGTCTCGACCGGCGAGTTCGGCTTAACGCCGGGCTCGGCGAGATAGCCGGTGAACTGGCCGCGCACGACGTCGTCCCTGGTCAAGGTGCGGATTGCCCGCAGCACTTGCACCTTCTCGTCGATCAAATCGTCGGCCGAGCGACCGACCGGCGGCTCCATGGCCAGCAGCAACAGGATGTTGAGCAGGTGGTTCTCGATGACGTCCCGGATGCAGCCGACATCGTCATAAAATTTACCGCGGCCCTCGACGCCGAAATCCTCGGCCATGGTGATCTGCACGCTCTCGACGTAATTGCGGTTCCAGATCGGCTCGAGGAAAGAATTGGCGAAGCGGAAATAGAGCAGATTCTGGATCGCTTCCTTGCCGAGATAATGGTCGATGCGGAAGATCGACTGTTCGTCGAATACCAGATGCAGCACCCTGTTCAGCCAGCGCGCCGACTGCAAATCATGGCCGAAGGGCTTTTCCACCATCAGCCGCGCGCCATGTGCGGTGCCCGACTGCTCCAATCCTTGCACGACAGTCTCGAACATGGTCGGCGGCACCGCCATGTAGTGCAGCGGCCGCTGGGCACTGCCGAGCGCGGTCTTCAGCTTCTCGAACGTGGCCCCATCGCGATAGTCGCCGCTGACATAGCGCAGCAGCGAGGCGAATTTGGCGAACACCGTCTCGTCGATGGCGCTGAGCGCATGGACGATGCCGTCGCGGGCGCGGTCCTGCAACTGCTTCAAATCCCAGGCATCGAAGGCGACGCCGATCACCGGTTCGGTGAGCGTGCCCTTGGCGACCATCTGGTAAAGCGCCGGAAATATCTTCTTGTGGGCGAGGTCGCCGGTCGCCCCGAAGAGCACCAGCGTATCGGACCGTTCCTGGCTCATGCGTGCGTCTCCCGCTGTGGCGTCACTTGCCGGCCTTCGGCTTTTCGAGATGGCCGCCGAAGGCATAGCGCATGGCGGACAACAGCTTGTCGGCGAATTCGGATTCGCCTTGCGAGGAGAAGCGGTCGAACAGCGCCGAGGACAGCACCGGCGCCGGTACGCCGGTGTCGATCGCCGCCTTCAGCGTCCAGCGTCCTTCGCCGGAATCCGAAACCCGGCCGCCAAACTGTGCCAGGCCCGGATCGCTCTTCAGCGCGCCGGCGGTGAGATCGAGCAGCCAGGAGCCGATGACGCTGCCATGGCGCCAGACCTCGGCCACTTGGGGAAGGTCGATGTCGAATTGGTAGTATTGTGGGTTTTCCAGCGGGCTGGTCTCGGCGTCGGCCGTGCGTTGCCGCTTGCCGGCATTGGCCGATTTCAGGATGTTCATGCCTTCGGCGTAGGCGGCCATGACGCCATATTCGATGCCGTTGTGCACCATCTTGACGAAATGGCCGGCGCCGCTCGGACCGCAATGCAGGTAGCCGAACGGTGCAGTGCCGGCGGTAGCCTTGTCCGGAGCAGGCGCGCCTGCATCGGCGCCCGGTGCGAGCGTGGCAAAGACCGAGTCGAGGTGCTGCACCGCCACGTCGGGACCGCCGATCATCAGGCAGTAGCCCCGCTCCAGGCCCCAGACACCGCCGCTGGTGCCGACATCGACGAGGTGGATGCCCTTGGTGGCCAGTTTCGCGGCCTGGTCGACAGCGTCGTGATAGTAGGAATTGCCGCCGTCGATGACGATGTCGCCGGGCTCCATCAGGGCCGCGACCTGGTCGATGATCTTGCCGGTGATCGCTGCCGGCAGCATCAGCCAGACACAGCGCGGCTTGGCGAGCTTGCCGACGAATTCCGTCAGGGATGCCGCTCCGAGCGCACCGTCGCTCACCAGAGCCGCGACGCTTGCCGCGTTGATGTCGTAGACGACGCATTCGTGGCCGTCGCGCATCAGGCGCCGCACCATGTTGGCGCCCATCCGGCCCAGTCCCATCATTCCGATCTGCATGGTTTCGTCCCGATTGCTTGAGGAAAGAAAAAATCTATCGGCCCGGCTGCTTTCATCATGATGCGTCAATGCCGACGCTGAAGTCGACATTCTCCCAACGCATCGCATCGGGCCAGAAAAAAGTGAAGACGAGGGTGCTCCCCTGCTTCAGTTCGGCGACCGGCAGGTCGACCAGATGAACGCCGAAAGCGTTTTCCCTGGTCTTGTGGTCCTCGATCGTCAGCCATTTGTCGCTGCTCCAATGGACAACGCCCGGCGCCGCAAGCTCGACGCGCAAAACCTTGCCTGCGGGGATGGAGCGGATCTTGTTGTTGAAGCGCCATATCCTGAGCGGCGAGCCTGTCTTGCCCTGGATGTAGCGCTCGACGCCTTGCGGCGGCATGTCGAAAACCGCGCCGTCGCGCAGCGATCGCAACAGCTTGATGTGCTCGGCATGCGCCCAGACCAGCGGCATGGCGCTGCCGGACGGTTTGCCCAGCCACAGCTCGCGGTCCGGCACATCCGGGCTGTCCCAGACCTGTTCCGGCAGCAGCCCGCCGATGCCCGCCGAGCGCTCGAAGGTTTCGAGAAGCTCCGCGGCTTTCTCCTTGCGGCCAGCCGCCAGCTCGTAATGCGCCCGCTCGCCGGTGAGCAGGGGCCAGGCTCGTCCCCGGCCGGTGCCGTCAAAAGGCGTGCCATCCTCGTGCTCGCCATAGCCGTCACTGGTGTAGCGGTACCAGACCGGGCCTTGCGGCAGATCGCAACGCAAAAGGGCATCGACGGCCTTGACGGTATCGACGATGCGCGGATCGTCGGCTGCCCTGAGGCCAAAGCGAACCAGGGCCAGAGCGTCGGGGCTGATTATGGCTTCCGCCGGCTTGTCGGTGTCGCCTGGCGGCCGGTTCTTGATCGGCACGAAGCCGTCCTTCGGCGCAGCCGCGCCCGCATCGTCCGGCGGCGCGATGCGGACATAGTAGCCGCTGACGCCCGCCTCGATGCAGAGCTGAGTGCCGGTGACGTAGGTCCAGCGTTCGACCTGATCGTTCCAGCAATCAGCGGTTTCGCGCAGGTAGTTTGCCGGCTCACTCTTTCCGACGACATCCAGCATGTCGGCGGCGGCAAGCAGTGCGGCGATCTCGACGGCCAGCGTGAACGGGCTGTATCCGGCGTCTTCCTCCCAGCGATCCTCGCCAGTGACGGGGCCGTTGCGCACGACGTAGGAGGCGGCGCTTTCGATCATCGGCAGGAAATCGGCGAGCCTGGCGCGCGGCAGATGGCCTGCGCGGCGCAAGGCGTCGGCCAGAAGCAGCGGAAAGGCGCATTCATCCATCTGGATGCCGGGCCAATAGGCGGTGCCGTCGGACCAGACATTCTGCGGCCAGTGACCGTCCGGCTGCTGGATCGAGCGCAGATAGGTCAAGATCTGCAGCGCCTGCTTGCCGTCGCCGGCGGCAAGGAAACCGCCAGCGGTCTCGACCAGATCGCGCGGCCAGACCAGATGGTAGCCGCCGAGATCGTCGTCGCCCTTGTTGAAGCCCCATGGGATCGACAGGCTGGCAACGGCGGCACCCGGTCTCGCGACCGAGAGATGCGAGGCCAGAACCGCTGTGCTCACACGATAGGTGTTCAGCCCGGAGGCAGTGTGGCGGTCGAGCTTCTCGAGCCCGGCCTGAAATGTCCGCCAGTTCTCGACATAGGTTTGCGCGGCGGCGTCGAAACCCTGCTTGAGACTGGCCAGCGCCAGGTCGGCGGCTGCTTCCGGCGAGGCGCCGAAGCCGAGTGCCAGCAAGGCCGTGATGTTGCCAGCGGAAAAGCCGATCTCGCCGGTTAGGGCGACATTGCCGTCTTCCGCCCGTTGGCAGGAGGGATCGAGCGCACCGCCGTTCTGCAATTGCTGCCATCCGTCGGAGAAACCGACGTAGCCGGCCGAACAGCTATGCCAGGGCAGTGAGGAGACCAACGCCAGGGATACGCCGCGCCCGGTGGCGAAGAGCATCCGCTGGCCCTTGTGTTCACCGGCCCAGGCCGTGTTGCCCATGCCGGCGTTGACGAGGTGCGGCGCGAGCAGCGCGTAGACATGGTAGTCGGCCGCCGAGGCTTTCAGCGGCACGAAGGCAATCTCCTGCAACAGGACGGGCCGTTTCGGATCCGTAATGATGCGCTTTTCGATACGGTAGGCGCCGTCTGTCGCGGTGTTGGTCAGCCTGTAGCCCGGAACGCCATCCTCGAACGGCGCGATGCTGTGCGCGGCGTCGCGCTTCTCTTCCGAGAAATAGCCAGCGGGGCCGGTGACGATCAGCTCCATGTCGCGCGTGCAGGCGCTGTCGAGACGCGGATAGTAGATCTCGTTCAAGATGCCGTGGCTGATGGTGAACCAGAGTGGGCTCTTGGCTGAAAACGCGGTGCCGACGCCACTCTTGGCGCTTGATGTCCAGCGGGCGGGTATCCCGGGCGCGCCTTTGGCGACGGTCGGCGTTACTGCCATCAATTGGCCTCCTGTCGTGCTCCTAGACCATGTGCCGGCAGCTTTTTCAATCATCGCACCGCAAGTTGATCGAAGGCATGCCAAGCTTTGCAGTTGACAGCTTGCGGTTCGTCTGCATTTTGTCTGACAATAGATAAAAAACAGGGACTGCGCGTAACGACCATCAGGCAAAACTAGCAACTTTGGGAGGAAATCACATGAAGAAACTGCTCGTTCTGGGTGCGCTGACGGCTATGTTGGCCTCGGGCACAGCGCTTGCCGACACCAGCGGCAAGAAGATCGCATTCTCCAACAATTACGCCGGCAATTCGTGGCGGCAGGCGATGCTCGACAGCTATGGCATCGTCACCAAGAAGGCGGTCGACGACAAGATCGTCGGCGCAGCCGACATCTTCACCACCGCCGACAAGGAAGTACCGACACAGGCCGCGCAGGTGCAGAACCTGATCCTGCAGGGCTATGACGCCATCGTCATCAACGCTGCCTCGCCGGATGCGCTCAATGGCGCCATCAAGCAGGCCTGCGATGCCGGCATCGTCGTCGTCTCCTTCGACGGCACCGTCACCGAGCCCTGCGCCTACCGCGTCGTCGTCGACTTCAAGGACATGGGCAAGCAGGAAGTCGAGCAGATGGCCAAGTTCCAGCCCAAGGGCGGGAACCTTCTGGAAATCCGTGGCCTGGCCGGCACCTCGATCGACGATGCCATCCATGCCGGTATCCTCGAAGGCGTCGCCGCCCATCCCGAATTCAAGATCGTCGGCTCGGTGACCGGCGACTGGGACCAGACGACGGCGCAGAAGGCCGTCGCGACCATCCTGCCCTCGCTGCCCGATGTCGTCGGCATCGTCGACCAGGGCGGTGACGGCTATGGTGCCGCACAGGCCTTCGCCGCGGCCGGCAAGCCGCGCCCGACCATCATCATGGGCAACCGCCAGGACGAGCTGAAGTGGTGGAAGGAACAGAAGGACAAGGACGGCTACAAGACCTGGTCGGCTTCGATCGCGCCTGGCGTGTCGTCGCTCGCCTTCTGGGTGGCGCAGCAGGTGCTCGACGGCCGCAAGGACATCCCGCACGATCTGCTGGTGCCGTATCTCGCCTTCACCCAGGACGATTTCGAGGCAGCGCTGCCGAAGATCAAGGAAGGCGGCGTCGCCACCCACGAATACACGCAGGAAGACGCCCTCGCGGCGATCAAGGCCAACATCAAGTGAATGTCGCGCCAGCATTGCCCTTCGTACCATCGCGCGGATATCTCTAGGCATGCCTGAAGGGAATGCTGACATCATCAGACTGAACGGCGCCGAAAAACATTTCGGCGCCGTTCGCGCGCTGGGCGGGGTGGATTTCCATGTCGGGCCCGGCGAATGCGTCGGCCTGGTCGGCCACAATGGCGCCGGCAAATCGACGCTGATGCACATGGTGGCGGGCACGCTGACGCCCGACAGCGGCACGATCGGCGTGCATGGCGCCATTGTGGACAGCTACTCGGTGTCGCGGGCGCAAAAGCTCGGCATACGCTGCGTGTTCCAGGAACTGTCGCTGTGCCCCAATCTCAGCGTTGCCGAGAACACGCGCATCAATCACGCGTCGCTCTCAGGCTTCGGCTGGCGGCGCAAGGCGGCGGCACTGATCACCGCCAAGCTTGACGAAATCTTTCCGGATCATGGCATATCGGCTTGGGATATTGTCGGCGACCTGTCGATCGGCCGACGCCAGATGGTCGAGGTGGCGCGCGCCTTCACGGTTACCCAGGATCGGCTCGATCTCGTCATCCTCGACGAGCCGACCTCGTCGCTCGACGCGCATA
The DNA here is from genome assembly GCF_056402975.1 of Mesorhizobium sp. P3_A9. NCBI lineage: Bacteria > Pseudomonadati > Pseudomonadota > Alphaproteobacteria > Hyphomicrobiales > Phyllobacteriaceae > Mesorhizobium > Mesorhizobium sp. P3_A9. The sequence goes on from NZ_JBFUGJ010000001.1 coordinate 16,482, forward strand.
CGGCCGGGCAGTTGCTGGCCTTCGTCCGCCGCTTCGTCGCCGGCGGCAAAAGCTGCATCCTGATCTCGCATGTGCTGGGCGAGGTGCTGAAGAACGCCGACCGCATCGTGGTGATGCGCGACGGCAAGGTGGTCGTTGCCGACGCGGCAAATGCCTTCGACCGCGACCGGCTGGTGACGGCGATGGGCGGCGCGGAAGCACGCCAGAAGATCGCGGCGGCGATTGCCGCCGCCAAGCCGACGGCCAGCCCGTTGCGGGTTCGGGCGCGTCCTGCCGCGCAAAGGGATGGCACCGACCTCGTCGCCTGTGCCGGCGAGATCATTGGGCTTGCTGGTCTTGCAGGCCATGGCCAGACCGATCTGCTGCTGGCGATCTTCAGCGGGGCCTCGCGCGCCAAGGCAGGCATCGAGGTGACAGCACCTGTGGCGCTGGTCGCCGGTGACCGTCAGTCGGACGGCATCTTCCCGCAATGGTCGATCGCGCAAAATATCGGCATCCGCTCGCTGGCGAGGCTGCGCAACGGGCTGCTGATCTCGCCGCAACGAGAGGCCGAACTTGCCGAGGTCTGGCAGAAGAAGATCGGCATCCGCACGCCCGACATGAACAACAACATTTTTTCGCTGTCGGGCGGCAACCAGCAGAAGGCGCTGTTTGCCCGCGCGCTCGGCTCGGATGCGGAAATCGTGCTGATGGACGATCCGATGCGCGGCGTCGATATCGGCACCAAGCTCGAGGTCTATGACCTTGTTCGCGAAGAGGCGCGCAATGGCCGCACCTTCCTCTGGTATACGACGGAAACCGAAGAGCTCGACAATTGCGACCATGTCTATGTCTTCAAGAACGGCCGCATCGTCGCCAATCTGCGACGCGACGAATTGACCGAAGAGAAGATCATCCAGTCCTCCTTCGGCGACGCGGCCTGAGATGACGGCAGCCAGCCTCGAGACCGGCCGAAAGAACTCCGCCGAGCGTGGCGCACTGGCCCGCGCCCGCCTGCTGCGCGGGCTGCTGCCGGCGCTGTCGCTGGCGCTGGTGCTGCTCGCCATCGCCTGGCTCAATCCGCGTGCCATCAGTTATTTCGGCTTCAGCCTGATGCTGAACCTGGCGATCCCGATCGCGCTGGCGACGATCGCGCAGATGTTCGTCATTGCAGGCAATGAACTCGACCTGTCGATCGGCACCTTCGTCGGTTTCGTTGGCTGTGTCACCGCGACCTGGTTGAAGGACGCACCGCTGATCGGGGTCGTTATCTTGCTCGGGTCGATCGGCATCTATGCGCTGCTCGGCGCACTGATCCATTTGCGCAATCTGCCGTCGATCGTGGTGACGCTTGGCATGAGCTTCGTCTGGCAGGGGCTCGCCATCCTCGTCCTGCCCAAGCCCGGCGGCAAGGCACCGGACTGGCTGCTTGGGCTCATGTCCTTCAAGCCGCCTTTCGTGCCGTTCCCGATCATCGCGGCGCTGCTGATCGGCCTCGTCGTCCATTTCGGCCTGATGCGCACCTCCTATGGCGTGATCCTGCGCGGCTCCGGCGGCAATCCGGCGGCACTCAAGCGCGCCGGCTGGTCGCTGCTGAAGACGAAGATCGTGCTGTTTGCGCTGGCCGGCCTGTTCGGCGTGCTGTCGGGCATGGCGCTGATCGGTATCACCACCTCGGCCGACGCCAATATCGGCAATGGCTACACGCTGCTGGCGGTCGCCGGCGTCATCCTCGGCGGCGGTGAGTTCGTCGGCGGCCGAGTGTCGCCGATCGGCGCGGTGATCGGCGCGCTGACACTGGCGCTGGCGGCTTCGCCGCTACTCACCTTCATGCACATCCCGCCCGACTGGCAGGTGGCGGCCAATGGCGCCATCCTGATCATCGTGCTGGCGGCGCGGGTGCTGATCAGCCGCAGGGAGAGGTGAGCGATGGTTTTGGTGAAATCGCTGTCCGGCAAACCATGGATCTGGTCGTTCGTCGGCGCGCTGCTGGTGTGGCTGGCAACGATTGCCTTCACCGGCGGCTATGGCGCCGGCGGCATGGTGACGGCAGCACTTTCGCTGGCCGTGTTCACGGTCATCGTCGGCGTCGGGCAGATGTTCGTCATCACGCTCGGGCCGGGCAATGTCGATCTGTCGCTGCCGGCCAATATCGGCCTGGCCAGCGCCGTCGCCATGAAGGTGATGGCCGGCAGCGATTCCATGATCGTCGTCGGGCTGCTGGCCGCGCTCGCCTGCGGCGCGGTGATCGGTGCGGTCAACTATCTGCTGATCTGGGCACTGCGCATTCCGCCGATCATCGCCACCTTGTCGGCGAGCTTCATCATCCAGTCGATCGACATCAGCTATGGGCGCGGGCTGCAGATCAAGCCGCCGCCCGGCTTCGCCGATTTCGCCAATTGGCAGATCCTGGGCATTCCGGTGCTGGCAATCCTCACCGTGCTGTTCACCATCGGGGCGGCCATCGCCTTGCAACGCATGATCTATGGCCGCTCGGTGCTGGCGATCGGCCAGAACATCCGCGCCGCCTGGCTCGCCGGCGTCAATGTCGGCCGCATACGATTCCTCACCTACACGCTGTCGGGCGCGCTCGGCGGCATCGATGGCGCCCTGCTCGCCGGCTATTTCCGCGGCGCCAATGTCGATATCGGCAATGAGTATCTGCTGGCCTCGATCGCTGTCGTCGTCATCGGCGGCACATCGGTCGCCGGCGGCAAGGCCAATGTGCCGGGGGTTTGGGGCGCGGCGTTGTTTTTGGTGCTGCTTTTGACCATGCTCAACACGTTCGGCGTCAGCGCCGGGGTGCGGCTGCTGCTGACGGGGCTGATCATCGTTGGGGTCATTACGGCGGCGGGTGGCGAGAAGGCGGTGCGGTAGCTTTCGCGATGCAGAACGTTGGACGCCGGCGGGGGCGGTGAATGATCGCGATGCGTCGACGCTGAGGCCCTGGACAATCGTTGGGCCAGCCTAACATCGGGTTCCCATTCGCGGCGCGGCCTAGTAAACCCTTCCGCGATCGCAGTTGGCCTCGGGAGGGCTCCGCTTGTCCAGTTCTGTCAGCGTCGTGAACGAGAATGGCGTTGCCCTCGTCACCATCGACAATCCGCCGGTCAACGCGCTGAGTTTTCATGTTCGCGAGCCGCTGATGCAGGCGCTTGTCGCCTTGCGCGATGACGCGTCGGTGACAGCCATTGTTATCGCTTGCGCCGGGCGGACTTTTGTCGCCGGCGCCGACATCACCGAATTCGGCAAGCCGGTGCAGCAGCCCGATCTGCGCGCCATCGTGGCCATGCTGGAAACCATCGCCAAGCCGACGGTCGCCGCCATCCACGGTACCGCGCTCGGCGGCGGGCTGGAACTGGCGCTCGGCTGCCATTTCCGCGTTGCCGATGTCGGCGCCAAGCTCGGCTTACCGGAGGTGAAGCTCGGCATCCTTCCCGGCGGCGGCGGCACGGTGCGGCTGCCGCGCCTGGTCGGCGCGGTGAAGGCCCTGAAGATGATTGTCTCGGGCACGCCGATCGGCGCTGCCGAAGCGCATGGAGCGGGCCTCGTCGACGCTGTCTTCGAAGGCGATCTGACCACGCATGCCGTGAACTTTGTCCGAGAAATTGCCCGCAAGGGTGGTCCCTTCACATCGGTGCGTGATCGCGATGACTTGCTTGGGGAAACCGACCTGGCGGCCTTCGACGTCGAGGCGGCCGATCTTGCCAAGAAAGCGCGCGGGCTCGAAGCGCCGATCGCCTGCGCGCAAGCTGTGCGCAATGCCGTCACGCTGCCCTTCGACGAAGCACTGGCGGCGGAGCGTGCGCTGTTCGTGACGCTTGTCGCCAGCGACCAGTCGCGGGCGCAGCGTCATCTGTTCTTCGCCGAGCGTGAGGCGGCTAAGGCTCCCGGCAAGGATATCGTCAAGCGCCGGATCGCACGCGTTGGCGTCATCGGCGCCGGCACGATGGGGGGCGGCATCGCCATGGCTTTCGCCAATGGTGGCTATCCCGTCTCCTTGCTGGAAACCAGCGAGGCGGCGCTGCAGCGCGGGCTCGGCACGATCGAGAAGAACTATGCCGTTTCCGTCTCGCGCGGCTCCCTGACCGAAGACGCCAAGCATCAGCGGCTGGCCCAGTTCAAGGGCTCCACCGACTATGCCGACCTTGCCGACTGCGACCTGATCGTCGAGGCGGTGTTCGAGGACATGGCGGTCAAGAAGGAGGTGTTTGGTAAGCTCGAAGCGATAGCCAAGCCGGGCGCCATCCTTGCCACCAACACCTCCTATCTCGACATCAACGAGATCGCCGCCTCGATCTCGCGGCCGCAGGATGTGCTCGGCCTGCATTTCTTCTCACCGGCCAATGTCATGAAGCTGCTGGAGATCGTGCGCGCCGACAAGACCGCGCCGGATGCGTTGGCGACTGTGGTCGACATGGCGCGGCGGATCGGCAAGGTGGCTGTCGTTGTCGGCGTCTGCCACGGCTTCGTCGGCAACCGCATGCTGGCAGCGCGTGGTTCGGAATCGGAGGCGCTTCTGCTGGAGGGCGCGACTCCCAGCCAGATCGACAAGGCGTTCGCCGATTTCGGCTGGCCGATGGGACCGTTCCAGATGGGCGATCTCGCCGGCCTGGACATTGGCTGGCGCAATCGCAAGGCGCGCGGCCTGACGGCTGTCATCGCCGATACGCTGTGCGAACAGGGGCGTTTCGGCCAGAAGACTGGCCGGGGTTTCTACCTCTACGAGGCCGGCGCGCGGGCGGGCGTTGCCGATCCCGAGGTCGAGGCGCTGATCCGCGACAAGGCAGCCGAGAAGGGCATCGCGCCGCGCGCGATCGGTGCGGAAGAAATCATCGAGCGTACGCTCTACCCTCTGGTCAATGAGGGGGCGAAAATCCTCGAAGAAAAGATCGCGGCCCGCGCCTCCGATATCGATGTCGTCTGGGTCAATGGCTACGGTTTCCCGATCGGCAAGGGCGGGCCGATGTTCTGGGCTGGTCTCGAAGGCGTGGCCAAGATCATTGAGCGGCTCGATCACTGGCACCAACGGACCGGCAAGGATGTGTTCAAGCCGGCACCGCTGCTGAAGCGGATGGCCGAAACCGGCTCGTGGGAGACCGGCGCGGCCTGACCGCGATCCCAAAGGCCGAGGCCCGGCTAATTTTGTCCGGGAGTGCAGTCGGCGCAGCGGCCATTGACCTCTATGCTCGTCGCTTCGATGTGAAAGCGCTCGCGCGCTGCCCATTCGGCGAGCCGGCGATCGATGATGCCGTCGCTGAATTCGGTGACCTGGCCGCATTGTTCGCAGACCGCGAGGATCGTGGTTCTCAGGCCATGGGCATGCCGACCGGCGCAGGGCACGAAAGCATTGAGGCTTTCAACCTTGTGAACCGCGCCATTCTCGATGAGTTTCTTGACCGCCCGGTAAACCTGTACCGGCGATTTGATGCCATGCGGCCTGATGTCATCAAGGATGTCGTAGGCGCTGACCGGTCTGCCGGCGCGGGAAATGGCCGCCAGCACCAGCTTCTGGTTTCGGGTCAGGTCAGGGGGTGTCATTGGCGGCTGTACCTTGGGCGGCTGTACTTTGGATCGTCGAGCGCTGCACCACGCCGCTGAGCAGATAGGCTGATGTACCCAAGGCGGTGATCCAGAAACTCGTCGGCCAGTCCGTCAGGAAGGCGAGCGACAGGCTGATACAGGCAATTGCGACGGCCAGCGCCATCGAGACGACGATGCCGGCGAGCACGCCTTGTGTCAGCCGAAGCGCGGTCGCCGCTGGCGCCACCATCAGCGCGAAGACAAGCAGCACGCCGACGATCTGGATCGCCTCCGAGGTCGCGACGGCGACAAGCACCATGAACAGGGTCGAGACGAGGTTGAGCGGCACGCCCCGTGCCTCGGCGAGCTCCGGCTGCAGGCTGGCGAAGAGAAGCGGCCGGGCGATCAGCATCAGCGCGACCAGGATAACCACCGCCAGCACGGCAAGGACGATAACGGTGCGCAGGCTGATGCCGAGCACATTGCCGAACAGTACGGTTGTCGCCTGCGAAGCGAAGGCGGTGTAGAAATGCAGGAACAACAGGCCAAGGCCGAGAGACAGTGTCAGCACAATGCCGATGGCGACATCGCGATGCGCACGCTCGCCGAGCAGCCCGATGCAGATGCCGCCGAGAATGGTGAATACGGCCAGCCCCAAAAATGGCGGCAGGCCGATGAGACCGGCACCCGTGGCGCCGGGAAAACCGACATGGGCAAGCGCGTGGCCTGCGAAGGTCTGCCCCCTCAGCACGAGGAAATAGCCGACAGCGCCGGCGACGATGCCGACCACCGTGCAGGCATAGAAGGCGTTGCGCATGAATTCATAGTCAAACATCGTGGACATGCGCCCCAGCCTCCAGTTCGACGTCATCGGCCATGACGAAGATGCGGCCACCGACCCGCACCACATTGATAGATGTGCCGTAGAGTTTCGACAGAACCGGCCCGCTGATGACTTCGCCGACGCTGCCGATCGCAGCCTTGCCGTTGCCGAGATAGAGCACGCAATCGACGGCGCGCAGCAGCGGGTTGATCTCGTGCGAGCAGAACAGCACCGCGATGCCTAGCCGCTGCGCGACCTCGTGGACAAGATCGATGATGGCGCGCTGGTGCGCCGCGTCGAGGCTGATCAGCGGCTCGTCAAGCAGCAGGAGTTTGGGATCGCCGATCAGCGATTGCGCGATCAGGATGCGCTGGCGCTCGCCGCCGGAAAGCTCGGCCAGCGGGCGCCGGGCGAGGTCGGTTGCCCCGACTTCCTCGAGCGCCTTCCAGGCGGCCTCCTTCTCGGCGGCGGACGCAACCGGCCAGCCCCAGCGATGGCCGCCGGCCGCTGTCAGCACGAAGTCCAGGCCGCTGATCCCCATATGAGGCAAAGTGCGCCGCGCTTGCGGCATATAGCCGATATCAGCATTGCCGCGCGTCGGCGCTTTGCCGAGCACCGAGATGGTCCCGCCCGACGGCTTTATGAGACCGAGGATGGCGCGCAGCATTGTCGTCTTGCCGGCGCCGTTGGCACCGAGAAGACCGACAAAGGCGCCTTGCGGAACGGAAAAGGAGACGTCGGAAAGGACCCGGCGTCCCCCATAGGTCAGGGTGACCCGTTCGAAGGCGACTGCGCTCATTGCGTGCGGTCTGCAAGCGCCTTTTGGACCGCCTCAAGCTGTCCGCCGAACCAGGTCTGGATCGTCTGACCGGCTGGCTCCGTCTCGGTGACGCCGATGACGGTGACCTTGTTCTGTTTGGCGAGGTCGAGCAGCCGCGTCGTCGCCTCGTCGGTCACCTGCGAATTGTAGAACAGGATCTTGGCCGAACCGTCCTTCAGGCTGTTTTCGAACGCGGCAACCTGCGTCGGGCTCGGCTCGGCGTCGTTCATCACCGTCACCTGAAAATCATAGTTCAGCATCTTGAGGCCGAGCGCCTCGGCCATGTAGCCGAACACCGGCTCGGTGGCGGTCACCTCGGTGCCGGCATAGGTTCTCTTGACCTCGGCGATTTCCTTGTCGATGCCGTCGAGCGAGGCCTGGAATTGCTTAAGATTGGCCTCGTAGTGCACCGCGTTGGCGGGATCGCGCTTTGACAGGTCGGCGGCAAGCGCCTTGGCGACCGCCGGCAGTGTCGCCGGATTGTACCAGAGATGCGGGTTGTCGCCCGACTTCTTGCCGATCAGGTCGGCGGCGACGATGGTCGTACGGTCCGGCTTGGTCGATGCGGCAAGCAGCTTGTCCATCCACGGATCGTAGTCGGCGCCGTTGTAGATAATGACCTTGGCATCGGCGATGGTGCGCGCCGTCGACGGGCTGGTCTCGAAGAGATGCGGGTCGTCGTCGGGATTGGACAGGATGCTGGTGACCTCGACATGGCTGCCGCCGATCTGGCGGGCGAGATCGCCATAGAAATTCTCGGCCGCCACAACGTTCAATTTGTCTGCGGCCCGGGCGATGGTGCTGGTCAGCAGCGGCGCTGCGACCAGCAGCGCGGCCAGCAATGGAAGGGAACGCATCCTTGATCTCCTTTGGGATTTGGGCGGAACGGCCCGCCGCCAGGGTTTGACGTCATGTTATAGTGTAACCGTAACAGTATAACATTTATGTCGAAAATGCGGCACGATCGATGACCCGCGCCAACGCGGCGGTTCCTGGCGAACACAAGACCGTGACAAGGCTTGCCGACGCCTAGCGCCGAGGCGATCCTGTTTCTCGTCTCCGACCGCTCATCCCTGATGACCGGCCAGGCTGGTGATCGACGGCGGCGAAGGCATCGGCTGAAATTCCGGATGGGAAACCGCTACACACTTTTGCTGGAATTGTTCTCGGCCGCCTCGGCCCTCAGCCAATCCGCGAAGGTGGCCATCGCCTGCGAGTTCTGCCGCCGGCGCCGCGCCGACAGCCAGTAACGGCCGACATCGACCGTGCTGCCAAAGGGCTGCACCAGTTGGCCGGAGCCAAGCTCGCGGCTGAACATCGAGACCGGCAGCAGCGCCACACCGGCACCCTGGACGGCGGCGTTGGCCATGGTGACGGAGGAATCGAAAACGATGCCCTTGATCGACGGGCAATGGCGGCCGGCCGCCTCGAACCAGCGCAGCCATTCGTCTTCCCGATACGAGCACAGCAGCGTTTCGCGAGCGAGATCGGAGGGATCGCTCAGACGCACGGCAATGTCAGGCGTACAAGCGGGCGAGAACGAGCCCGGCAGCAACGGCGTGTTGTCCGTCCCTTGCCAGGACCCGTCGCCGAAGCGGATGGCGAAGTCGAGACCGTCGGCGGCGAGATTGACCCGGTTGTTGTTGGTCGAGATGCGCAGTTCGATGTCCGGATTGGCCTGGTGGAACAGCGGCAACCGGGGAATCAGCCAGCCCGAAGCGAAGGTGCCGACAACGCCAACGGTGACGATGTCGTGGAAGCGGCCACCCTCGAAGCGATCGAGCGTGACGCCGATCCTGTTGAAGGCATCGCTCAGCACCGGCAGCAAGGCCTCGCCTTCCTCGCTCAGGGCAAGCCCGTGCGGCAACCGGCGGAAAAGCCTGACGCCAAGCACCTCTTCAAGGCCCTTGACCTGATGGCTGACGGCGGCCTGGGTGACGCGCAGTTCGAGGCCGGCGCCGGTGAAGCTGAGATGCCGTGCGGCGGCCTCGAAGGCGCGCAAGCCGTTCAGCGGGAGGTGCGATCGCTTCATCGGTCCCAGCCCTAGTTTTTCTTATGACGCAGGGGACGTTTACTCGTTTGCGGATGCGCTGGATCGGGTCCAGTCCTGCGGCGCGGGGCAACAGAGAGTGTGGACATGACAAGCAGACGCAGTTTCATCAGTGGCCTCGCAATGGTCTTGACGGCGCCGGTCACGCTTGGCGCGATGGCGAAGGCGGCGACGAGCCCGACAAAATTTGATGGCCTGACGCCGAAAATAAGGCGGATCGAAGCAGAAAGCGGTGGTCGGCTGGGCGTAGCCTGTCGGATCTCCGGAACGACGATGCAATTCGGCTATCGCGAGAACGAACTGTTTCCGATGTGCAGCACGTTCAAATTGTTGGCGGCCGCGCTGGTCCTGCACCGTGTCGATGGCGGCATTGAGCAGCTGGATCGGCGCATCAAGGTTCCGGACAATGCCGTGGTCGCGAACTCACCGGTCACGAAGAAGCATATCGGCACCGAGATGACGATGGCCGACATCTGCGAGGCAGCGGTGACGGTCAGCGACAACGGTGCCGGCAATCTCATGCTGGAGTCCTTTGGCGGACCGGCGCAGCTGACTGCCTACCTGCGGTCTCTGGGCGACGATGTGGGCAGGCTGGACCGAACCGAACCGGATCTGAACGAGTCACTGCCCGATGACAAGCGCGACACGATTTCTCCGCTTGCGATGGTCAACGATCTCGAGCGTCTGACGATCGGCAACAGCCTCTCGGACAAAGGTCGGGCGCAGCTTGTGGAATGGCTGGTGGCCAACAAGACCGGCGACGAGCGCATCAGGGCCGGACTGCCGAAAGGCTGGAAATGCGGCGACAAGACCGGCACCGGAGATCGCGGCAGCACCAACGACGCGGCTGTCATCTGGCCGACATCTGGCAATCCGATCCTGATGTCGGTTTACCTGACCGGCACGAAGCAGAACCTGGCCAAGCGCAATGCGGTCATTGCTTCCGTCTCGCGGGCACTCGTCGAGGCGATCGAGGCGTAAATGATGGGTCGCGTGGAGCAGCGCGGCTGTGCCGCGCTGCTCCTCATACGTGCTTGCGGCCGCCGGTCTCGCGGAACCAGCTGTCGGGATAGGGATACCACCAGTCCTGGATTGCCGGCTTGTGGTCGATGATGACCATCTTCGAGCGGCGGAAAGCGTCGAGCCCCTGCCGTCCGAGCTCGCGGCCGAGGCCGGATGCCTTCCAGCCGCCGAAGGGCAGAGCGTCATTGTCGATGAGGGGATTGTTGACCCAGACCATGCCGGCCTCGAGCCGTTCGGCCGCTTCATGTGCTTCGGCGAGATCCGTGGTGAACACCGAAGCGCCGAGGCCGAACGGGCTGTCATTGGCAAGGCGGATCGCCTCGTCGAAATCCTTGACGCGGCAGATCGCGGCGACCGGGCCGAAGCACTCTTCGCGCACGATCGCCATGTCAGGCGTGACACCGGTGAGGATGGTCGGTTCGTAAAACCAGCCGACATTGTGCGCGGGCGGGATGCGCCCGCCGGTGACCGCCCTGGCGCCATTGGCAATCGCATCGTCGACCAGCCGCATCACTTTCGCCCGAGCCGCCTCGCTGACCAGCGGTCCGATCTCGGTCTTGTCCATGCCGTTGCCAATGCGCAGCGCGCGTGTCCTTTCGGCAAACAGTTCCACAAAGCGGTCATGCACGGAATCGACGACAAAGAAGCGCTCGGCCGAGGTGCAGACCTGGCCGGTGAGATGGAAGGCGGCAGTGACGCTGCCGGCTGCGGCGACTTCAAGCGGCGCGTGCTCGCTGATAATCAGCGGATCGCTGCCGCCGGCCTCGATGACGCATGGCTTCATGCGTTCGGCGCAAGCCACCGCCACCGCCTTGCCGGCGGCGACCGAGCCGGTGAAGGCGACGGCGTGCGTGCGATCGGAGGTGATCAGCGCCTGCGCCGTGGCCGCGCCGCCCGGCAGGCAGGAAACCAGCCCTTCCGGCAGGGAGCGGAATACGGTCATGTAGTCCAACGTCGACAACGTCGTCGCTTCGGCCGGCTTGATGATGCAGGCATTGCCGGCGGCGAGCGAGGCCGCGACGGTCCAGCACATGAGCAGGATCGGGAAGTTGTAGGGCATGATGTGAACGGAGACGCCGTAGGGCTCGTAGCGCGCGTACTGGAACGAGCCGGCCTGCGTCGTGCCGGCGATCTTGCCAGCATCGTCGCGCGCCATCTCGGCATAGTAGCGGAAGATCGGCGCGCAATTGGCGATCTCGCCGATGGCTTCCGGATAGGGCTTGCCCATCTCGCGCACCATCAGCTCGGCACAGCGGGTGAAGTCGGCCGCCTCGATGGCGTTGGCGACGGCATGCAGATGCTTGGCCCGGCTCTTGGCGTCGAGTTTTTTCCACGCGGCTTGCGCTATGGTCGCGGCGGTGAGCACGGCGTCGATCTCGCCGTCGCTGGCCGCAGCGATGGCGCCGACGGTTTCCAGCGTCGCCGGATCGATCACTGGCTTGGTCGTGCCAGCCATCGGCCGGTAGTCCGGGTTGATGAAGAAGGTCGGCCGGTCAGGGGCGAAATGCATGGTCGTCCTTTCAGGTCCGCTCAGCGGATCATGTAGACCTTCTTGATCGTCTCATGGACGGTGCAGACGCCCTTCCAGTCCTGTGGAAAGAAGGCTGCCGTGTCGGGCTCGATCTCGATCACCTCGCCGGATTCATGGACATAGGTGCAGCGGCCTTCGAGGAAGTGGCAGAACTCGTCGCGGGTGACGTGGCAGTGCCATTTGCCTGGGGTGCAAACCCACAGGCCGCATTCGGAACGGCCTTCCGGTCCCTTGTACAGCAGCTTGCCCGAGGTGTGGGACTGGCCCTCGATCATGGTCGGGATGACGCCCCAGTCGACGAGGTCGGTGACAGCGAGCGGCGATTGCATGATTGGCGTGGTCATATCGATTTCCTTGAAATGAGGCTCACCGGCACATGAAGGCCTTGGTCAGCGTTTGCGTGATGATGGAGATGCCGGTCCAGCCGGCGGGGAAGAACACCAGCGTGCCGGCCTCGACCGGGATCTGTTCGCCATTGTCATGGACATAGCTGCCTTGCCCCGACACGAAATGGCAGAACTCGTCAGCGGCAAAGGCAACCTTGCGCGTGCCCGGTGTGCACGACCACAGGCCGCATTCGCTCGATCCGTCCGGGTTCTGCGACAGGATCCGGCCCGAAGCACGCGGCGCGCCGGCAAGTGTGTTGCTGCCCGCGCCCCAATCCTCCAGTTCTACGCTCGCGGCCTGCGGCCAATGCGGTGTCGACATGTGGTTAGCTCCGTTGTTCAGGCCAGCATGTAGACGTTGCGCATGGTCTCATGCACCGTGCATTCGCCCGTCCAGCCCGCGGGGAACATGACCACGGTCCCGGCCGACACTTCTATCACCTCGCCGACATCCGACCGGTAGGTCGCGCGCCCGGCGACGAAATGGCACAATTCATCGCGCGGGATCGAGAGCCGCCAGCGGCCTGATGTGCACACCCAGATGCCGGATTCCGGCTGGTTGTTCGGACCCTTGTGCACGAGTTTGCCGGTGGAATGCGAGGCGCCGCCCAGTGCGTCAGGCTGGGCGCCCCAGTCGACGAGATCGGTGCGGGTTGAGGCCTGGTGGAGATGGGGTGCGGAGGAGGTCACAGCAGCGCCTCCAACAAACCCGCCGCCTTCTCAGGCCCGTTCTGCGCGTGCATCTGTGCCGAGGTCTTCGCCAGCTTGGCCTTCATCTTCGGGTCGGTCAGGCAGGTTTCGATTTTCGCGACCAGCTCGGCATCGTTCCAGTCGTAGCGCGGCATGCCGAAACCGTGGCCGGTTTCCTCGACGCGGGTGGCATTGTCATGGCCGTCCCAGACATAGGGCATGATGATCGCCGGCTTGCCGAAATAGAGGCACTCGGTGAACGAGTTGTTGCCGCCATGGTGGATGACGGCGTCGACCTGCGGGATCACCGAAGGCTGCGGGAACCAGCTCTCGACGATTACGTTGCCGGGCACGTCGGTGTACTGGTCCTTGTAGCCGCCGACATTGACCAGCGCGCGGTAGCGGGTCTTGCCCAGCGTGGCGATGATGCGCTTCAACAAGTCGACATCGCCGGCACCGAGGCTGCCGAAGGAGACATAGAGCAGCGGGCCGTCATTGTTCTCAGCGAAGGTCGGCACCGTGTACGGCTTCTCCTGCCGCACGCAGCCTTCGAGATACTGGAATTGTGCCGGATCGAGCGGATGGCGACGCTTGAACTTTGCTGCCTCGGGATAAAGTAGCAGGTTCAGGTAAGGCGAGGCCTCGAAGAACTGGCCGATCGGATAGGGCGCCTCGTTGTTGGCGGTGAGGAACGCGTTGAAATCGTCATGGATCGGCTTGATCACCGCGTTGAAGTGATCGCGGTAGCGCTGATGCCCGGCATGGTCGTTCTCGCCGCAGCCGGACAGATGCGGCGGGATGTCCTCGTCCTCGATCTCGTTTTCCGAGCAGGAGATGACGCGCACCCACGGCTTGCCGTACTGCTTGATCGCCGGGAACAGGATGACGTTGTCGACGCAGATCACGTCGGGCTTGATGGCAGCCAGAACACGCGGCAGGTCCTTCTGCGCCCATTTGGCGCTGTCGACGATCGCCGTCCAGCAATCCTTCACATAGTTGTCGACCTGGTCGTAGGGCGATTTGCGGAAGTTCGGGATGTGGCCGTTGATGAAGTCTTCCCAGAACTTGGCCATCTGCTCGGGCGGCATCGGCTCCGACAGGTTTACCGGATGCGCCTCGAAGCCGTAGCCCCTGTAGACTTCGACGAAGCCGGGGTCCGACAGGAACACAGCCTTGTGGCCGCGCGCCTCGACGGCTTGCGCGATGCCGACGGAATTGAGCGCCGGGCCATAGGCCGCTTCGGGAAAAAACGCGATCGTCTTCTGCGCCATCAAGCTTCTCCTCTATTCCTCAAAAATTCTGACATCGGCGGCATCCCAGCCGAGTTCGACCTGGTCGCCCGATGACACCGGCCGGCGGTCGGCGGCATCAGCCGTGACGCGCACCAGGAACGGTTTTGGCGACAGCGGCGTGCGGACATGCAGCTGCAGGTCTAGCCCGTGGTACGCCAGTGCCTCGACCGTGCCGGTGGTGCGGTTGGCGGTGTCGGCTGAAGGGAACAGCCGGATGCGTTCGGGCCGCACCGACGCGACAGCGGAAGCACCGGGCGAAAGCACTACGGGAACCTTGCCGGCAATGCGCGCACCATTCGCGGCCATCACGCCATCCGCGACGGCCTTGCCCGGGATAAAATTCATCACGCCGATGAAGTCGGCGACGAAGCGGTCGGCGGGATGTTCATAGATTGCATGCGGCGTGTCGCACTGCAGCAGCTTGCCGTCCTTCAGCACCGCCATCCGGTCGGCCATCACAAGCGATTCTTCCTGGTCGTGGGTGACGATGACGAAGGTGATGCCGACCTCGTGCTGCAGGCGCTTCAATTCGAGCTGCATGGCGCCACGCAATTTCTTGTCGAGGGCGCCGAGCGGCTCGTCGAGCAGTAGCAGGCGCGGGCGCTTGACCAGGGCGCGGGCGAGCGCAACGCGCTGCTTCTGGCCACCCGACAATTGCTCCGGCTTGCGGTCGGCGAAGGGGACAAGTTCGGTGGTCGCCAGGATGGCGTCGACGCGGGAGCGGATTTCTTTGGCCGGCAGACGCTCCATCTCCAAGCCGTAGGAGACGTTGGCGCGCACGCTCATATGCGGGAAAAGCGCATAGGACTGGAACATCAGATTGACCGGCCGCTTGTTGGGTGGGGTCCTGGCGATGTCCTTGCCATCAAGCAGGATGCGCCCGTCGTTCGGCGTCTCGAAGCCGGCCAGCATCCGCAACAGCGTGGTCTTGCCGCAGCCGGACGGGCCGAGCAGCGCAAAGAATTCATTTTCGCGAATATCGAGCGAGATGCCGTCGACGGCGGTGACCCGGCCGAAAGTCTTCGACACATGATCGATGGCCAGCAGCGTGCGTGGTTCGCTCATTGGCCGATGATCCCACGGTTAAGCCGCTGCGACAGGGTCAGCGCGGTGATCGAGACGGCCATGACGATGGTCGCCAGCGCGTTGATCTCCGGTGTGATGCCAAAGCGGATCATTGCGTAGATCTGCATCGGCAGCGTGGTCGAGGCGCGCCCGGCTCCAGCGGTGAAGAAGGCGATGATGAACTCGTCGACCGAGAGCGTGAAGGCAAGCAGCGCGCCGGCGATCACCGCCGGCAGGATCACCGGCAAGGTCACCCGCCGGAAAGTGGTCAGCGCGGAGGCGCCGAGATCGGCCGAGGCCTCGACGATCGACCAGTCGAAGCTCTTCAGTCTTGCGCGCACCACCGAGCAGACGAAGGCCAGGTTGAAGACGACATGGGCGAGGATGATGGTGTGCAGGCCCATGGTCAGGTTGAGCATGGAGAAGAACGACAGCAGGGCGATCGCCAGCACGATGTCGGGAATGATCATCGGCGCGAAGATCAGGGCTTCGAGCCCCTTGCCATACTGCCGGCGCATCTCCACGCCGATTGCCAGCAAAGTGCCAAGCAATGTGGCGATCGCGGTCGAGACCAGCGCCACGATCAGCGTGTTGAGCGCGGCGGAGAGGATCGCGGAATTGTGGGCCAGCGAGACATACCATTTCAGCGAAAAGCCCGACCATGCCGTGGGTAGTCCGCCTTCGTTGAAGGACAGTGCGACCAGAACTGCGATCGGGATGTAGAGGAAGGCAAAGACGAGACCGAGCACGAGCCAGAGCGTGCGCCGCGTGGCAGGGGAGCGCTCAGCCATCGGCGTTGCCTTTGGCCTCAGCCGCACGCCCAGCGGCCCGGTCAGCGGCAAGCGCCTGCGCCATAAGCACCAGAAGCATGATGGCGATCAGCGCCATCGCCAGGGCCGCGCCGAAGGGCCAGTCATTGGCGGTCAGGAACTGGTCGTAGACGAGATTGCCGATCATCTGGAAGCGGCCGCCGCCGAGCAGCGCTGGCGTGACGAAATTGCCGATCGACAGCACGAAGACGAACACCGCGCCGGCGGCGATGCCGGGCACGGTCAGCGGCAGGATGACACGGCGGAATGTGGTGGCGGCGGAAGCGCCGAGGTCGCGCGAGGCTTCGGCGAGTTCGGGGTTGAGGCGCGACAGCGGCGCGTAGCAGGCGAGGATGACGAAGGGCAGATAGTTGTAGACGAGGCCGGCGATGACCGCGCCCTCGGTGTAGAGCATCGACGGCGGCTCGCCGGTATAGCCGAACCAGCGTAGCAGCTGCGTGATCAGGCCCTCGCGGTTGAGCAGCACAATCCAGGCATAGGTGCGGATCAGATAGTTCGACCAGAACGGCAGCACGGCAAAAAACAGGAACACCGGCTGCCACCGGCGCGGTGCCGCCGCGATGGCATAGGCGGCGGCATAGCCGATCACCACCGCGATCAGCGTGGCGGTGCCGGCGATGCGCGCGGACTTCAGGAAAATGCCGGCGTAGAGCGGGTCGAAGACCAGCCCGAAATTCTCCAGCGTGAAGGTGTAGTCGATGCCGCCATAGATACCGCGCCGGAAGAAGGCGAGCGCCAGCACCAGCGCACACGGCACCACCATGAGCGCGGTCAGCCAGACCAGCGCCGGGGCCATTAAGAGGGAGGAGCGGGAGGTTCGCGTCACGCCGCTCGCCTCTCCGACCGACCGGTCATCTCATGGGCATCGAAATGGTGTCTCGGCAGATGCCCCCTCACCCGGATTGCCAACCGAATTGCGAAGGGCAATTCGGGGCAATCCGACCTCTCCCCTAGGGGAGAGGAGGTCGCCAGCGTTGATGCCAGTCTCTTCTCCCCCACGGGGAGAAGGTGGCCGCGAAGCGGCCGGATGAGGGGGCGCTGCGCCGACGATTGGCGAAAAGCCGCAAGCCGGCGAATCTCCCCCGCTAAAGGGGAGATGGCCGGCAGGCCAGAGAGGGGCACGAAGGAATGCAAGCTTGCTTCCAGTAATCGAAGTGGCAGGCCGCTTACTGCGCGGCCTTGATCTCGCTGACGATCTTCGAATAGTCGCGCTGGGCTTCGCCGACGTCGCGCAGCTGCTCGAACTTGACGAGGTCGGCCACCGGCATCGCCATGTTGGGGAATTTGGCCAGGAAGTCGGCCGGCAGGCTTTCCATCGCCGGCTTGTTCGGCACCTTGTAGTCGATGTTCTGTGCTGCCCAGGCGTGGTTCTTGGCGTCGAGCATGAAGTTGATGAACTTGAAGGCGTCGTCCTTGTGTTCGGATACCTTCATCACCACCATCGTGTCGACCCACAAATCCGAGCCTTCTTTCGGGATGACGTATTTGATCTCGGGTTTTTCGGCGATGCCGTAATTGCACCAGCCGTCCCAGGCCTGCACCATCAGCGCCTCGCCGGACACCAGCTTCGAATAGAAGGTGGTGTCGTCATAGGCGAGCAAGGTCTTCTTGGCTGAGATCAGCAGATCCTTGACCTCGGCCATCTTGGCCGGATCGGTCTCGTTGACGGAAAAACCCTTGTCGAGCTGGCCGGCGGCGAGCAGCCAGCGATCGGTCGCCAGCATGGTGGTCTTGCCCTTCAGCTCGTCGGAAGGCGCAAGCAGGTCGCTCCAGCTCGTCGGCGCTACTTTCACCAGATCCGAGCGATAGCAGAGGCCGGTCGTGCCCCAGGTGTAGGGCACGGAGAAGGCGTTGCCGACATCGTGCGGCAGCTTGGTCGCTTCGGGGTAGAGGTTGGCGAGGTTGGGGATCTTGGCGTGATCCACCGGCTCGGTCAGGCCGAGCTTGTTCAGCACCTCGGCGAAGGGCGAGGAGACGAAGACCACGTCATAGCCCTTGCCGCCGGCGGCAATCAGCTTGCCCATGATCTCCTCATTGGTGGCGTGCACCACCACTTCGCCGGAGACGCCGGTCGCGGTCTTGAACGCGGCCATGGCATCGGGCGCCATGTAGCCGTCCCAGTTGGAGATGACGAGGTCGGCAGCGGTTGCGGGCGCCGATAGCGCCAGGGCAAGGCCGAGAGCGATTGAAGATACCTTGAGCGCACGGCGCCGCGGGCTGGTAGCGGTCATGGCAGACTCCCATTCCGGTTGATCGTCGAATTCTGTCTTTGGACCCGGCGCGACCCATGCCGCTGCTCTGATCCCGTTCCCTCGGTCTTTTTGTTGCCGATTGCAATGACAGTACTATTGCAGAAAAAAGTACGTCAATCCATAATTTGTCAACTGACCGAGGAATCTGGCCGATTGCGCTTGTGCCGGCGATCGGCCAAACCAATAAGGCTCCATCCATCCGCTGAGACCAGTCATGCAAGCCGCAGCCCGACGACCTCGCACCAACCATCTCGATCTGGCGCAGCGCATCCTGGATGTGGCGCGACAGCGCGGTTTCGAGCCCGGCACGCGTCTCCCGGAGCAGCAGATCGCCTCGCTGTGCAATGTCTCGCGCACGCCAGTGCGGGCCGCACTCAGCCTGCTGGCGGAACGGGGCGTCGTGCGCTGGGAGGCCGATACCGGCTATCATCTGGCGGTCGACCTTACCGCGCAGTCGGCCCTATCAGCCGAATTGCCCGCCAAGGAGGAAGACGAGCTCGCCGAAGCGATCCTGCGCGACCGGTCGGCACGGCGATTGGACCAGACGGTGACCGCCGCGGGATTGATGCGGCGGTACAGTGCCGAGAGAAAGACGGTACTAAAAGCGCTTAATAAACTGACGGAAGAGAATCTTCTGGACCGCGCGCCGGGCCAGTCCTGGCTTTTCCGCCGCACGCCGGACGATCCGGAAGCGCAAGGCGAAAGCTACGAGTTCCGTCTGCTCCTGGAACCCGCCGCGGTCCTGACGCCTGGCTTTCGGCTGGACGGCGCACGCGCGGCGGCGTTGCGGCAAGGCATGGACGCGCTGTCGGCGCTGCCGGATGCTGCGTTCGACACGCGCGAATTCCAGCGGCTGGACATGGATTTTCACGGCATGATCGCCGAGGGTTCCGCCAACCGTTTCGTCACTGACGCGCTGGCCGATCATCTCAGGCTGCGCCGGCTGCCCGGCATCTATGCCGGCGTCAACGTCTTCCGGCTGCGGCAATCGCTGCTGGAACACCTGAACATACTCGACCATCTCGAAAGCCGGCAGTATGAGGTGGCTGCCGATCTGCTTCGCATTCATCTGCGGCTCTCCCGCAACCAGCGACCGCAAGCGGCCAGCCGCGGCGCCCCCGCGCTGTTCGGCATGATCAGCCGGCCGGAATGACGAGGATTAATTGACGCGTAAAGCCAGCCCGACCATCGCGCTGTTTCCCGAAGCAAGCTTCGGCGCCGCTTTGAATTGCGTCGGTATCGCGCAGGCGTTGCGTGCGAAGGGGGCGCGGCCCGTCTTCATCTGCCATGCCGGCTTCTCCGGTGTCTTTGCCGACTATGGTTTCCAGGAATACCAGCTGCCGACCGACGAGCCGCTGAGCGACAGCGAGCGCCAGAGTTATTGGCAGGCCTTCGTGCGCCGGCATCTGCCGCATTTCCGGCTGAGCCCGATCGACCAGCTGGAGACCTATGTCGCGCCGACCTGGCAGGCGATCGTCGACACGGCGGTCAATGCCGAGGCGCCTTTGCGCCAATTGCTGGCGCGGCTGAAGCCCGACGCGGCGGTGCTCGACAACGTCATCATGTTCCCGGCGATCGCCGCCGCCGGCTGCCCGTGGGTGCGTGTCGTCTCCTGCGCCGAGACGGAATTGCCCGATGCTGAAGTGCCGCCCTATCTCTCAGGAATGGGTGCGGATGACCCGCGACGCGCGGCATTCGAGGCGCGTTATCTCTCGGCCTCGGCGCCGGCGCATGACCGTTTCAACCGTTTTCGCGTCGATGCCGGACTGGCGCCACTGCCCAAGGGCCTGTTCCTGGAAAGCTCGCCCGACCTCAATCTGCTGCTGACGCCGGCGATCGTGCGGCGCGAACGGGCCGAGCCGCTTGATCCGCAGCGCTTCGTCTATCTTGAAGGCTGCGTGCGCTCGGAAGGGCCGTTCGAGGTGCCGGTGTTTCCGCGCAATGGCGGACCGCTGGTCTATGTCGCCTTCGGCAGCCTTGGCGCCATGGATGTCGGGTTGATCGAGCGCATGCTTGCCGTTTTCGACAGGCTGCCGGCGCGCTTCATCGTCAATGTCGGCGGCCTGCGCGATGCCTATCGGGCGGTTCCGGACAATGTCTATCTCGACGCCTGGTTTCCACAGCCCTCGGTGGTGGCGAAGTCCGATCTGTTCATCCACCACGGCGGCAACAACAGTTTTTGCGAGGCGCTGCGTTTCGGCGTGCCGTCGCTGATCATGCCCTATTGCTGGGACGGACACGACAATGCGCGCCGCGCCGAAGAGACCGGCACCGGCGACCATATCGGCCGTGACGGCTGGACCGAAGGAGTATTGGAGAGAGCCATTCTCGGCCTGCTGGCCGATGACGCCATGCGCGCCCGCCTCAAGGACAATGCAGCCCATATGGCGCTGAAACCCGGAACGGAAATGGCCGCGCAAGCCATACTCTCTCTGATACGGATTTGAACGAAATGCCTGACAAAAACACGAATACCACTGCGATCTCCAACGACCCCAAGGCCTGGCTGGCACAGCACGGAATCAACGAGGTCGAATGCCTGGTGCCCGACATGAACGGCGTGCTGCGCGGCAAGGCGCTGCCGACGGCCAAATTTCTCAAGGCGCTGGAAGACCGCGCGCTCTATCTGCCGAGCAGCGCCTTCCTGGTCAGCATCGATGGCCGTTATTCCGGCTCGATCGACGAGGGTTTTGCCTATTCGGACCCGGATATGCGCATGGTGCCTGATGTCTCGACGCTGTGCCTGGCCCCTGGTGCGGGCGCTGGCAAGGCCTATGTTTTCGCCGACGCCTTCCACATGGACGGCAGGCCATGGATGGCCTCGCCGCGCCATGTGCTGCGCGCCGTGCTCGATCTCTACGGCAAACGCGGCTGGCGGGCGGTGGTGGCGCCGGAGCTCGAATTCTATCTCACCGCGCCAAACCCCGATCCGGACAGGCAGCTGACCGCGCCGGTCGGCGCCAACGGCCGTGCCGAGGGCGTGCAGCATCCCTATGACATGGCGGCGCTGGAAGAATTCGAGCCGGTCATCCGCCGCGTCTATGACTATGCCGCGGCCGCCGGGCTGCCGCTCGACACGCTGATCCATGAATCGGGCACGGGGCAGTTGGAGATCAATCTCCTGCATGGCGACGCGCTGCCGCTGGCCGACCAGGTGCTGCTGTTCAAGCGGCTGACGCGCCAAGCAGCGCAGCAATGCGGCATGCACGCCACCTTCATGGCCAAGCCGATCGCCGCCCAGGCAGGCAGCTCGATGCATCTGCACATGTCTGTCGTCGATGGGGCGGGCAATGCGCTGTTTGCCAGCAATGACGATGCCGACACCGAGATGTTCGGTCATTTCATCGGCGGCCTGCAGAAATATGTGCCCGAGATCATGCCGCTGTTTGCACCGAACGTGAATTCGTTCCGCCGCATAAGGCCGAACCACAGCGCGCCGGCCAACATCGAGTGGTCGCATGACAACCGCTCCTGCGGGCTGCGCGTGCCTGCCGGAGGCCGCGCCGCGCGGCGGGTGGAGAACCGCCTGCCGGGCGCCGATTCCAATCCCTATCTGGCGATCGCCGGTTCGCTGCTTGCCGGCTATCTCGGCGTCGAGCAGAAACTGGCGCGCTCGGCCGAGGCTTCGGGCAACGCCTACAAGATCAAGAGCACGCTGCCGAAAACCATGGAGGAGGCGCTCGATCGGTTCACGGCCTGCGACCCGGTGCGCAAACTGCTCGGCGAGGATTTCTTCCAGACCTATCTGCGCGTCAAGAGCGTCGAGCTCGACCTGTTCCAGAGCGTGGTGACGAGCTGGGAACGCGACCACCTGCTGTTGAAGGTGTGATCATGGCATCTTCAACGGGTTTCAATTCCGGTCTCGATATCGGCAAATCCTACTATGTCGCCACCGCCAATCCGGCGCCGGACCATCCGGCGCTTCTCGGCGATGTCGAGGCCGACCTGGTGGTCGTCGGCGGCGGCTGCACCGGCCTGTCCGCCGCCCTTCACGCCGCCGAGCGTGGCCTGACGGTGGTGCTGCTCGAAGGCGGCAAGATCGGCTGGGGCGCATCGGGCCGCAATGGCGGCCAGATGATCCCCGGCCTGCGCAAGGGCGCCAAGGGCCTGGTCAAGCTTTACGGGCCGGAGCGGGCGAAGGTGCTGTTCGACCTTGCCTTCGAAGCGCGCGGCCTGGTGCTCGACATCATCGAGCGTCACGCCATCGACTGCGATCTCAGGCAAACCGGCCATCTGGTCGGCGCTGTCAACGGCTCCGATCTCAGGGATTTGGAAGAAGAGGCCAAATGCCTCGAAAGCGTGATGAAGTTCCGCGATGTCGAGATCCTGTCGGCGGCGGACGCCCGCGCCAAGGTCGACACGCCCTATCATGGCGCGATGTATGAGCCGCTTGGCGGCCACATGCATCCGCTGAACTACACGCTCGGCCTTGCCCGCGCGGCAGTGGCCGCCGGCGTCGTCATCCACGAGAATTCCGTGGCGGTGAAGCTGGAGCGCGAGCCTTCGATCCGGGTCTCGACAGCAAAGGGTTCGGTCCGGGCCAAGCATGTCGTGCTGGCGGGTGATGCGTTGCTGCATGGGCTTGAGCCGCGCGTCAACAGCCGCATCATGCCGGTCGGCAACTACATCGTTGCCACCGAGCCGCTAGAGGGCAAGCGCAACGTCATCCCGGCCAATGTCGCGGTGTCGGACACACGCTTCGTCGTCAACTATTACCGCATGTCGGCGGATGGGCGGCTGCTGTTCGGCGGCGGCGAGCGCTACACGCCATCGCCGCCGGCCGACATTGCCGGCTTCGTGCGGCCGCACATGGAAGCGACGTTTCCGCAGCTTAAGGGCTGCCGCATCGATCACGCCTGGGGCGGGCTGGTGTCGGTGACGACCTCGCGGCTGCCGCATGTCGGGCACTATGGCGAGGTCTATTTCGCGCATGGCTATTCCGGCAAGGGCGTCATCCTGTCGACGCTGTCGGGTAAGCTGCTGGCGGAAGCGATCACCGGCGATGCTTCACGGTTAGACCTGTTCTCGACGCTGACGCCGATGCCGTTCCCCGGCGGCACGGCGCTGCGTGGGCCGCTCTATGTGCTGGGCATGCTTTGGTATGCGATGCGAGATCGGATCAAGCATTGACGATGGCCTAAACAACGAAGAAATCCTCGATGCGCTGCCTGGCCTCAAGCAGCGCGGGCAGGATCTCCCGCTCCATCTCCGCGACCGAAAATCGCGCCGACTGGGTCGAGACGTTGATGGCCGCGACCGTGCTTCCTGAGCGGTCGCGGATCGGCACGGCGATGGAGCGCAGGCCGAGTTCGAGCTCTTCGTCGACGATGGCAAAGCCATCGGCCTTCGCCTTACCGATGGCGCCGGCCAGCAGCTTGACGTCGGTGATCGTCTTCGGCGTCCGACTCTCGATGGCCGCATGGTGCAGAAATCTGTCGAGTTCCTCTGGCGTCAGGCCAGTGAGCAGCATGCGCCCCATCGAGGTGCAATAGGCGGGCAGCCTGGTGCCGACATCGAGCGACACGCTGAGGATGCGGCGGCCGGGAATGCGGGCGACATAGACGACATCCTGGCCCGACAGGATGGCCGCCGAACAGGCCTCGTTCAACTGCGTTGCCACAGCACGCATGATCGGCGCGGCGAAGCTCCACAGCGAACCGCCACCGAGCCAGGTGCGGGCAACGGTCAGCAGGCGCGGCGACAGCGAGAACACGCGGCCGTCCTGAGTGGCATAGCCGGTGGCGACAAGCGTCAGCAGGAAGCGACGGGCGCCGGCGCGGGTCAGGCCGGCCTCCTCGGCCATTTCGGTCAGAGTCATGCCGGTGGGATGCCGGGCCAGGATCTCCATCACGGCAAGGCCGCGCTCGAGCGAGCCGACGTGGTCACGGGAAGCGGCTTCTTCGTCCATCGAACCTCGCAGAAATGGCATCGTCGTCAGGATTGACTTCGCGACCTCTCTCAGCGTAGAAAGTTCGCATACAAAACATAAGTTCGCAATACGAACTTTTGGACTGGGAGCCGATACAATGGTCAAGTTCCTGCCGCTAAAACAGGCCGTGGCCGAGAATTTGAACAATGGCGATACCGTCGCCTTCGAGGGCTTCACCCATCTGATCCCGACGGCCGCCGCACACGAGGCGATCCGCCAGGGATTTCGCGACCTGACCCTGATCCGCATGACGCCGGACCTGATCTACGATCAGATGATCGGCATGGGCATGGCGAAGAAAATCGTCTTCTCCTATGTCGGCAATCCTGGCGTCGGCCTGCTGCGGCGCGCCCGCGACGCCATCGAAAACGGCTTTCCCCGGTCGATTGAGGTCGAGGAGCACAGCCACGCCGGCATGGCCAACGCCTATGAAGCGGGTGCGTCGGGCCTGCCTTTCGCGGTGTTTCGCGGCTATCGCGGTGCCGGCCTTGCGGCGGTCAATCCGAAGATCAAGTCGGTCACCTGTCCGTTCACTGGCGAGGTGCTGGCCGCCGTTCCCTCGATCCGGCCTGACGTCAGCTTCATCCATGCGCAGAAGGCCGATAAGAAAGGCAATGTGCTGGTCGAAGGCATCATCGGCATCCAGAAGGAAGCAGTGCTGGCGGCCAAACGTGCCGTGGTGACGGTCGAGGAAGTGGTCGACAATTTCGACGATCTGCATCCCAACCTGACCGTGCTGCCGCGCTGGACCATCGCGGCGATATCCGTCGTGCCCGGCGGCTCGCACCCGTCCTATGCTCACGGCTATTATGCGCGCGACAATGCCGCCTACCTTGAATGGGACGACATCGCCGCCGACCGCGAAAAATTCCAGGCCTGGATGCAGGCGAATGTCATAGAAAAGAGCGCCGACGATTTCGCTGGCCGGGTCGAGCATCTGAGGAAAGTGGCATGAGCGACAATCAGCTGGATTTTACCCCCAACGAGATGATGACCATCGCCGCCAGCCGGGCGCTCAGGAATGATGATGTCTGCTTCGTCGGCATCGGCGCGCCGTCTGCCGCCTGCAATGTGGCGCGGCTGACGCATGCGCCTGACATCACATTGATCTATGAAAGCGGCACGATCGGCACAGCACCTGACGTGCTGCCTTTGTCGATCGGCGATGGCGAATTGTGCGAGACCGCGGTCACCACCGTCGCGGTGCCGGAAATGTTCCGCTACTGGCTGCAGGGCGGCCGCATCTCGATCGGCTTCCTCGGTGCGGCCCAACTCGACAAGTTCGGCAACATCAACACCACCGTCATCGGCGACTATCTCCATCCGAAGACCAGGCTGCCCGGTGGCGGCGGCGCGCCGGAGATCGCGACCTCGTCGAGGGAGATCTACATCACCATGGCGCAGACCAAGCGCGGCATGGTCGAGAAGATCGACTTCTTCACCTCCTTCGGCCATGGCGAGGGCGGCGATCATCGAAGGCGCCTGGGCATCGACACCGCCGGCCCGACCTTGCTGATCACCGATCTTGCCATCTGGAAGCCTGATCCGGTGAGTAAGGAATTCACCGTCGTGTCGCTGCATCCTGGTGTTACCCGCCAGCAGGTGCAGGAAACTTGTGGCTGGGTGGTTAAGTTCGCTGAGGCGCTTGACGAAACACCGGCGCCAAGCGAACTCGAACTCAAGACATTGCGCGACCTGCAGGCCCGCACCAAGGCGGCGCATGAAGGAACGGGAAAAGCAAAGGCTGCATGACATGGCCGAGGCCTACATCTGCGACTACATCCGCACGCCGATCGGCCGCTTCGGCGGCTCGCTCTCCTCGGTACGTGCCGACGACCTCGGCGCCATCCCGCTGAAGGCGCTGGCCGAGCGCAATTCAGGCATCGACTGGCAGGCGGTGGATGACGTTGTCTATGGCTGTGCCAACCAGGCCGGCGAGGACAACCGCAACGTGGCGCGCATGGCGCTGCTGCTGGCCGGACTGCCGGAGGAAATCCCGGGCTCGACCGTCAATCGCCTGTGCGGCTCCGGCATGGACGCGCTGACCATCGCCGCCAGGGCCATCAAATCAGGTGAGGCGGAACTGATGATCGCCGGCGGCGTCGAGTCGATGAGCCGCGCGCCGTTCGTCATGCCCAAGGCCGACACGGCGTTTTCGCGCAATGCCGAGATTTACGACACCACCATCGGCTGGCGCTTCGTCAACCCGCTGATGAAGAAGCAGTATGGCGTCGATTCGATGCCCGAGACCGGCGAGAACGTCGCCGAGGATTTTGCCGTGTCGCGCGCCGATCAGGACGCCTTTGCCGTGCGCAGCCAGGACAAGGCGATCGCCGCACAAGCCAATGGCAGGCTGGCCAAGGAGATCACCCCGGTGACGATCCCGCAGCGCAAGGGCGATGCGGTTGTTGTCAGCAAAGATGAACATCCCCGCGCCGGCACCACGGTCGAGGCGTTGGCCAAATTGCCGACGCCGTTCCGGCAGGGCGGTACGGTGACCGCCGGCAATGCGTCCGGCGTCAATGACGGGGCGGCGGCGCTGATCGTTGCCTCTGAGGCAGCCGCGAAGAAATATGGCCTGACACCGATCGCCCGCATCCTTGGCGGTGCCGCCGCCGGCGTTGCGCCGCGCATCATGGGCATCGGCCCGGCGCCGGCGACCGAGAGGCTGTGCGCGCGGCTTGGCCTGACGCCACAACAGTTCGATGTCATCGAGCTCAACGAAGCCTTTGCCTCGCAAGGCATCGCAGTGCTGCGCCAGCTCGGCATTGCCGAGGACGCCGAGCACGTCAACCCCAACGGCGGCGCCATCGCGCTCGGCCATCCCCTGGGCATGTCGGGCGCCCGCATCTCCGGCACGGCGGCGCTGGAGCTGCGTGAACGCGGCGGCCGCTATGCGCTGGCCACCATGTGCATCGGCGTTGGCCAGGGCATCGCCATCGCGCTAGAACGGGTGTGACCATCGGCCTTTGCCAAATTTGACCACGTGGACAAAAGTCCGGCGTCGTTCCATAGTTCCCCGTCTGACATTTCTAGGAACAGCCGGCTCGACACGGCTGTCGAACAGAGGGGAATGCAATGGAAAACCGGAAGAACAAATTCCAGATAAAACGCGAAGGGATTTCGCGGCGCAACGTGCTGGAGCTCGGCGCGCTTGGCCTGGCCGCGGCGATGCTGCCGGGCGCGGCCTTTGGCAAGGACAAGAAGCTGAAGGTGGCGGCGATCTTCGCCACGCCGATCGAGGAGCCATGGGACAACCAGATCCATGTCGCCCTGCAGAAGGCGCAGAAGGAACTCGGCATCGACTACAAATGGTCTGAGAAGGTGCAGACCGCCGATTTCAGCCGCGTCATGCGCGAATATGCACAAGGCGGCTACCAGCTGGTGCTGGGCGACGCCTTTGCCGCCGAGCGTGAATCGCGCCGCACGGCCAAGCAGTTCCCGAAGACCGCCTGGCTGTTCGGCTCGGGTGCTGGTCCCGCAGAACCCAATTTCGGCGTCTTCGACAACTGGATCCACGAGCCCGCCTATCTCTCCGGCATGATCGCCGGCAAGATGTCGAAATCGGGCACGGTCGGCGCCGTGGCGGCGATGGGCATTCCGGAAGTGAACCGGCTGGTCAACGCTTTCTTCGCCGGCGCCAAGGAGGTCAATCCGAACATCAAGAAGAAGGTCGCCTTCATCGGTTCCTTCTTCGATCCGCCCAAGGCCAAGGAAGCGGCGGTGGCGCAGATCGATGCCGGTGTCGACGTCATCTATGCCGAGCGCTTCGGCGTCATCGAGGCGGCGGTCGAAAAGAAGATCTATGCCATCTCCAACATGTCCGACCAGTCGAGCCTCGGCCCCGACACGGTCATCACCGGCCCGGTCTGGGACATGTATCCGACGGTCGAGCAAGCGATCAAGCTGGTCAAGGCCGGCGTCTTCACCGCGCAGGACTACGGCGATTTCTCGCGCATGGCCAAGGGCGGTTCTTTCCTGGCGCCCTACCACAAGTTCGACAAGACGCTGCCGGCGGATGTCAAGGATCTGGTCGAGAAGAAGAAGGCCGAGATCCTGGAAGGCAATTTCCGCGTCGACGTTGATGAGAACACGCCGGTTTCGGATTGATGCTTGATTTGAGGGTTGGTGCGAGGCACCCCCCTCTGTCCTGCCGGACATCTCCCCCGCAAGGGGGGAGATTGGCAGCTTCGTCTATGGCACTTTTCTTCCGACGTTGGTGATTGGCGAAAGCAGGATAGACAGCCGATCTCTCCCCTTGCGGGGGAGATGCCCGGCAGGGCAGAGGGGGGTGCCTCGCGCGTTCCCATAAATCAAAGCCGAATCGTAAGCCATTCTCATCAGGAGTATCCTCGGCCTTGCCCGCCCCACTCATCGAAATGCGCGGCATCACCAAGAGCTTTGGCGCTGTCAAGGCGAACGAGGCTGTCGACCTCAGCGTGGCGCCGGGTGAAATCCTCGGTCTGCTGGGTGAGAACGGTGCCGGCAAGACGACGCTGATGAACGTGCTGTTCGGCGCCTATGCGCCGGATGCCGGGGAAATCCTGATCCAGGGCAGGCCGGTGCGGATCACCAGTTCGGCCGATGCGCTGGCCGCCGGCATCGGCATGGTGCACCAGCATTTTCACCTGGCGCCACGGCTGACGGTGCTGGAAAACCTGCTCATCGGCATCCCGGGCAAATCGGGGCGGCTCGACCGTGCCGGCGGGCTGGTGCGGCTCGCCGAAATCAGCCGCCAACATGGGCTGACGCTTAATCCCGACCAGCCGGTCTCGGCGCTGTCGGTCGGCGAACAGCAGCGGCTCGAAATCGTCAAGGCGCTGTTTCGTGGCGCCAAGCTCTTGATCCTCGACGAACCTACCGCCGTGCTGGCGCCGAGCGAGGTCGACGGGTTGTTTTCGGCGTTGCGCTCGATGGCGGCACAAGGCCTCGGCATTATCTTCATCTCGCACAAGCTCAACGAGGTGCGGGCGCTGACCCATCGCTGCACGGTGCTGCGGCTTGGCCGTGTCGCCGGCCGCGTCGATGACCCCGCCAACACGACATCGGCGGAAATGGCGCAACTGATGTGCGGCCATGAGATCGTACCACCGGCGAGGGGGCCATCGACGCCGGGTGAGGCGGTGCTGACGCTCGACGGCATTTCCACCTCAAAACATTCGGGCACGGTGCTGCGCGACGTATCGCTTGCCGTTCGTGCCGGCGAAATCCTCGGCATTGCCGGCGTGTCGGGCAATGGCCAGCGGGCGCTGGCGGAGGTGATCTCCGGCGTGCGTGCGCCCGATGCCGGTCGGATGACGATCGCAGGCCAGAAGGTCACCCGGTTTTCGCCGCGCGAGGTGCAAGCGCTCGGTCTTGGCCGCATCCCGGAAGACCGCATGACGACAGGGCTGGTCACCAATCTGCCGCTCGCCGATTCCATGGTGCTGCCGCGCATCGGCACCGCCGCGTTCAGCAGCAAGGGCCTGCTCAAGCCGGACGCGATCCGCGCCTTCGCCGAAGAACAAATCAAGGCCTATGATATCAGGTGTCCCGGGCCGATGACGCGCGCAGGCGCGCTGTCCGGCGGCAATCTGCAGAAGGCGCTTCTGGCACGCGAGCTCGCATTCGACCCGAAGGTTTTGATCGTCTCGCAGCCGACGCGCGGCCTCGACATTGGAGCAGCCCGCTTCATCCATGAAAAATTCCTCGACATGCGCACCAAGGGCTGCGGCATCATTGTCATCGGCGAGGATCTGGAAGAGCTGCTGGTGCTCTGCGACCGCATCGCGGTGATGTATGAGGGCCGCATCGTCGGCACGCTCGACAGCGCCGATGCAACGATCGCGCGGCTCGGCCTGCTGATGACCGGGGCGGAGGGGCACGGCTGATGTTTCGCCTGGAAGTCCGGACGTCAACGCCCGCCTGGTTCAATCTGGCTTTGCCGCTGCTGGCGATCGCGGCGACGCTTGTGCTGTGCAGCGGCCTGATCGCGCTGGCCGGCGCCGGTGTGCTCGAATCCTATGGCGTCATGTTCACGGCTTCCCTCGGTGACAGCTACGCGATCACCGAGACACTGGTGCGCGCCGCGCCGATGATCTTCACAGGGTTGGCGGTCGCTGTCGCCTTCCGGGCAAAGTTCTGGAACATCGGCGCCGAGGGGCAGTTGCTGGCCGGTGCGGTCGCCAGTTGCTTTGTCGGTGCCATCCCGATGCCGGGGCCGCTTGCCATGCTGTTGATGGGGCTGGCAGGTGCTGCGGCTGGCGCCGCGGTCGCGCTGGTACCGGCGACGCTCAGGGTCAAATTCAAGGTCGACGATGTCGTCAGTTCGCTGCTGCTCAATTCGGTCATCTACTACGCGCTGATGGCGATTATCGAAGGGCCGTGGAAGGACAGTTTCAGCGGCTATCCGATCTCGCCGCCAATCGAGGATTCGGCCAACTTCCCGGTGCTGATCGAAGGCACGCGGCTGCATCTTGGTGTCATCGTGGCGCTGATCGCCGCACCTTTGATCTGGTTCCTCATCGCGCGCACGACGCTCGGCTTCAAGATCAGGGTCACCGGCGAGAATCCGGAAGCGGCCAGATATGGCGGCATCAACGTTGAACGCGTGCTGCTCTCGACCGCTCTATTGTCCGGTGGGCTGGCGGGTCTCGCCGGCGTCGGCGAAGTCGGCGGCGTGCATTTCCAGGTGATGAGCGACATTTCGCCGGGCTACGGTTATTCCGGCATCGTCGTCGCCATGCTGGCGCGGCTCAACCCGCTCGGCGTCGTGCCGGCGGCCATCTTCCTTGCCGCCGTGATGACCGGCGCCGAGGCGATGTCGCGCGCCACCGGTGTGCCGGCCTTCCTCAGCGACGTCATCCAGGGCACCGCGCTGCTTGCCATGCTGGTGGCGCTGCTGTTCACCGCCTATCGCGTCCGCCGCGTCGGGGCTGCCAGATGAGCGCGGTGTTCGAACAGATTTTTCAGGTCGGCTTCTTGGCCGCCATCATCCGCATCGCCACGCCCTTGGCTTTCGCGACGCTCGGCGAGATGTTCTCCGAACGGGCCGGCGTGCTCAATCTCGGCATCGAAGGCATCATGCTGCTTTGCGCCATGACCGGCTTTACCGCCACCAGCCTCAGCGGCAGCCTGTGGCTCGGCGTGCTGGTGGCGGTGCTGACCGGCATGCTGATGGGCGCGCTGCACGCGCTGTTCACGGTGGCACTGGGGTTGAGCCAGCATGTCTGCGGCATCGGCGTGACTTTGTTCTCGTCGGGCCTTGCCTATTTCCTCTACCGGCTGATCTTCGGCCAGCAATCGGTGCCGCCAAGCATCAAGGGGTTTCAGACGCTGCCGATCCCGGTTCTGTCGGACATTCCGGTGCTGGGGCCGGCGATGTTCAACCAGTTTGCTCTGGTCTACATGGCAATAATCGCCATACCGCTCGCCGCCTTCGTGCTCTACCGCACGCCCTGGGGATTGTCGGTGCGCATGGTCGGCGAGAACCCGCGCGCGGCGGACTCGGCCGGCGTCAGTGTCATTGCCACCCGCTTCCAGGCCGTCATTCTCGGCGGTGCCTTGATGGGGCTGGCCGGCGCCTTCCTGTCGATGGCGCAGTTCAACGCCTTCACCTTCGGTGTCGTCTCGGGGCGCGG
The DNA here is from genome assembly GCF_056402975.1 of Mesorhizobium sp. P3_A9. Taxonomy (NCBI): domain Bacteria; kingdom Pseudomonadati; phylum Pseudomonadota; class Alphaproteobacteria; order Hyphomicrobiales; family Phyllobacteriaceae; genus Mesorhizobium; species Mesorhizobium sp. P3_A9. Next base: position 48,294 of record NZ_JBFUGJ010000001.1, read on the forward strand.
CTGGGTGGCGATCGCGCTGGTGGTGTTCGGCCGCTGGGATCCGTGGCGCTCTGCGGGTGCCGCGCTGCTGTTTGCCTTTGTCGATGCGCTGCAGTTGCGCATGCAGGCGAGCGGGCTCGGGCATATCCCCTACGAAGCGTTCCTGATGCTGCCGTTCATCTTCACCATCGTCGCCATGGCTGTGATGTCGCGCAACGCGGTGGCGCCATCGGCGCTGCTCAAGCCGTTTCGCAGGGAGGAGCGGTAGCAAGGCTTGGGTTCCTCGCCCCCGCAAAGCGGGGGGAGAGGTGGCCGCGAAGCGGTCGGAGAGGGGGCTGCGACGCTGGTGAGTTTTTCTCCGATACCTGTAGAGGTCGAGCCATTCCCCCTCTTGCGGCGATGCGAACGGCCCTGCCGATCTATCGCCTAGGCGAGCGTTCCCAGCAATCTGCTACCAATCTAGCGCCAAACAGAAGAAAATTTTTCTGCCTTTGGCCTAAAAATAGCAATCGACAAAGTCTACAAGTTTTATAGATTAACGGCCGAGACGGAGGTCGATATGTCCTATATCCAGAACGCTCAGACTGACAGCAGCGGCCAGAGGCTGGCCAATGCCCAGACCTTTCGCCCGGCCTATGCCGGAGCATTCGCCTATCTCGTCTTTGCCCTTGCGTTTGTGTTCACCGGGGCAGTTGTGCTGGGCCTCATTCCTTGAGGCTTAAGACTGGCCCTGAGGCTCAGGCTGACTGGGGATAGTTACCCCATACTTTCAGGTAATCGGAGTTGAATGAACCGGATCCCGGTGCGCTTGCGCGCGACCGTGGTTCGAATTTCACCGCATCCATGATTCCAGTGATGGAGGAGATGACAATGCCGATCGAATTCACGCATGTCCCCGGCAAGACCGCCGATGCCGCCATTCCGTTTTTCTACGACTTTGCCGAGACGGCGACCAAGCTCGGGCTGATCGAGGACGGCGGCTTCCAGAAGATCGTCGTCGACGATTCGGCCGGCCTGCTGACCAATATGGATCTTGCCACCCAGGTGCTGGATCGGACTGCCTCGCTGGAGGTCGTGCTGACCCACTGGGCGGGCGTCGTCGATCCGACCGTGGCGGCCCGCCAGCTGGCATCGATGGATCGAAAGAGCGGCGGACGGCTGGCGCTCAGGATGATCAGTGAGCCATTGAATGATGACGATGCCGAGTCACGGCCGGTCGGGCACACGGTCATCTGGCAGCGCATCGATGAATATCTGGTGCTTCTGAAGCGGCTGTGGTCGAACGACCGGCCCTTCGATCATGAAGGCGCGTTCTACAGCATCAAGGGCGGCTATGTGCCGCGCAAAGGTCCGCATGGCGCCGACCTGACCATCCGCATGGGTGGACAGTCCGGAACGGCGCTGAAAGTGGCTGGCCGGCATGCCGATGTCTTCGAACTGGCGCCGGGATCGATCGATGAGGTGCGGCAGTTGATGGAGCGGGCGCGCGGTGCCGCCGCCGAACATGGCCGGGCGGGCAAGCTGCGCTTCGCGCTGCCGGTGCGGATTCACCGGGGCGCTGCCGCCTCGGGCCAAAAGGCGGTCGACCTGTCCGGCCCGCCGGCTCAGGTCGCGCTGTCGCTGCTTGCCTATGCTGGGCTCGGAATCGACGAATTCATGATTGTCGGCGTCGACGCACCACGCGAGATCGCCACGGTCGGCCGGGAAACCATCGCCCTGCTGCGCAACTCGCTGGCGCGCCGCGAACATGATGCCTTCCAGCCGGGGGCCTATGCGCCTCACGCCGGGCTGGAGACGCGGGCGACGGGCTGAAGCCCGATCAATCGTCTGCGTGACGCCTGTCGCCAAGCCGCGACAGGCCGTCGATGACGGCGGCGGAATCGGTCAACGCGCCGAAGACGCCGTCCTCGACCGTCACCATGTGAAGCGCCGCCTCGTGGGCTTGTCTGTCGCCGCTGGCGCAGGCATCCGAGATCGTCAGGCACTGGAAATTGCGATCGCAGGCCTCGCGCAGCGTGGTGTGGACGCAGACGTCGGTGGTGCATCCGGAAAACATCAGATGCGTGATGCCTTGCGCGCGCAGCACAAGCTCGAAATCCGTATAGGTGAAGGCGCTGTTGCAGGTCTTGTCGACGATTATGTCATCAGCCGCGACGTCGATCTCTGGAACGATCTGGAATCCGGCGCCCGAGCGCAGCAGGATGTCGGTGCCGTCGAGACCGGAGCGCTTGCGGCGCCATTTTTCGTAGGGCGTCATGTCGGCCATGTCGGCGCGATAACCCTGCCTGGTGTGGATGACCCTCACGCCGGCTTTGCGCGCGGCTGATATCAGCCGGTTCACGGTGGGCAGGATCGCCCGCAGCGGCGAGGGGTCGTATCCCTGTTTGGCGAAATAGCCTGTCGTCGACAGGAAATCCTGCTGCAGGTCGATGACGACAAGTGCGGTGTTTTCAGCCACCAGCCTGCCGTCATAGGGGAAGTCGAAGGGTGTTGCCTTGATCATCGATGGCTCCCTGTTTCGACCAACCATAATCGTTCAATGCGCCGACACCAGATGCTGGGCGTCATGCAGCCGCCGATAGACGCCGTCGGCATGGATCAGCTCCTGGTGCGAGCCCTGCTCGACGATGCCCGATTCCGAGACGACGACGATGCGGTCAGCACCTCGGATCGTCGCCAGCCGGTGCGCGATGACCAGCGTGGTCCGGCCTTCGGCGAGCTCGGCCAGCGCCCTCTGGATCTCGCGCTCGGTCTGCGTGTCGAGCGCCGAAGTCGCCTCGTCGAGGATCAGGATCGGCGGGTTCTTCAGGAACATGCGGGCGATCGCCAGCCGCTGTTTCTGGCCGCCCGACAGCTTGACGCCGCGCTCGCCGATGATCGTGTCATAGCCGGCCGGCAGGCCCGCTATCATGCCGTCGAGCTGCGCCCGCCGCGCGGCATCGGCGATCGCCTCATCGGAGGCGCCGAGCCGGCCATAGGCGATGTTTTCGCGAACCGAACCGCCGAACAGGAACACGTCCTGCTGGACGATACCGATCTGGCCACGCAGCGAGGCGAGCGTCATGTCCCTGATGTCGATGCCATCGATGCTGATCTGGCCGGTGCTGACCTCGTAGAAACGCGGCAACAGCGAGCAGATGGTGGTCTTGCCGGCGCCGGATGGGCCGACGAAGGCGATGGTCTCGCCGGCCTGGATCGTCAGGTCGACTTGTCTCAACACCGGCTTGCCGTCGCCATAGCCGAAGCTGACATTGCGGTATTCGATGTCGCCCTTGAGGCCATTGACGGCGACGGCGTTGGGTCGGTCGGCGATGTCCGGTTCAGTGTCGAGCAGTTCGGTGTAGCGGCGGAAGCCGGCAATGCCCTTGGGATAGGTCTCGATCACCGAATTGATCTTCTCGATCGGCCGCACGAAGACACCGACCAGCAGCAGGAAGCCGACAAAGCCGCCATTGCTCAACCCTCCGGTGATAACGAGATAGCTGCCGGCGATCATCACCACGAGCTGGATCAGCCGGATTCCCATATAGTTCAGCGAGTTCGAGGCCGACATGATGCGGTAGGCGTCGAGCTTGGTCTGGCGGTAGCGCTGGTTGTCATGCGCGAACAAAGCGCGCTCATGCTCCTCATTGGCGAAGGCCTGGACGACGCGCATGCCGCCGACATTCTCCTCGATGCGGACGTTGAAATCGCCGACGCGCCCATAAAGCGCCTGCCAGTTGCGCTCCATGCGGTCGCCATAGCGCATGGTCACCCAGGCGATCACAGGCACGATCACCACCGTGATCAGCGCCAGATGCATGTTGACCGTGAACATCAGCACGAAAGCGCCGGCGAAGGTCATGATGGCGATGAACAGGTCTTCCGGGCCGTGATGGGCGATCTCGCCGATCTCCTCGAGGTCCTTGGTGACGCGGCCGACGAGATGGCCGGTCTTGTGGTTGTCGTAGAAGCGGAACGACAGTTTCTGCAGATGGTCGAAACTCTTGCGCCGCATCTCGGTCTCGATGTTGATGCCGAGCATGTGACCCCAATAGGTGACGACAGCCATCAGCGCGGTGTTGACCAGATAGATCAGCAGCAGGCCGACCGAGGCGATGACGATCAGCGTCCAGTCCTGCTGCGGCAGGAGCTGGTCGACGAAGGTGCGCACCGCCATCGGAAAGCCGAGTTCGAGCAGGCCGGCCAGCACGGCGCAGGAGAAGTCGAGCGCGAACAGGCCCTTCCAGGGCGCGTAATAGGACAGGAAACGTCTGATCATCGAGGGGAACCGCAGGCTGTCTTGAGGGCTGTACCAGCCGTCATCGCTGGGCGCTGCTTACAGGCGGGAGCGCGTGGGCGGCAATATGCCAGCACGAACTTCATTGCCTGCCTTTCCACATCAGCGCCATGAAATAGGGACCGCCGACAAAGGCGGCGATGAGGCCTGCCGGCACCTGCCAGGGGAAGATCAGCGTGCGGCCGGCCCAGTCGGCGGCGACCAGGATCAATCCGCCTGCTATTGCCGAGGCCAGCAACTGCGGTACGGCGCGGCGAAAGCCGATCATGCGGGCAAGATGCGGCGCCATCAGGCCAACGAAGCTCAGCGGCCCGATGACCAATGTCGCGGTCGCGGTGGCAAGCGCGGTGAGCGCGAGCAGAATGGCGCGAACCCGCCCGAGTTGCAGGCCAAGGCCCCGAGCGGTGGTCTCGCCTAGGGGCATGATGTCGAGCCAGCGCGCCGTCAGCGGCGCCAGCGCCAGGACGATGACCGTGACCGTCGCGGCGGTGATGGCATCGGCTGATGTCGCGCGATAGGTCGATCCCGACAACCAGGCGAGCAGGAAATCCATGCGCGGATCGCCGCTGGCCAGAAGCAGTGCGGCGAAGGCCGAGGCGATCGTCGCCACGGCGACGCCGGCCAGCAGCAGCCGCTGCGGCGACAAGGCATTGCGCTGCCCGACCAGCACGACGATCGCCAGCGCCAACAGGGCGCCGGCGAGTGCGGCGCCGAGCATCGCTTTGCGATCAAAGCTGTGGCTCAAGAACAGCAGCGCCAGCACACCAAACGAGGCGCCGCCGGATATGCCGAGCACTTCGGGGGCGGCCATCGGGTTGCCGGTCATGCGCTGCATCAGCGTGCCGGCGACGGCAAGCAGGACGCCCGCCGACAGGGCGACGGCGACGCGGGGCGCGCGCAAGGCAAGCAACTCCGTCGGATCCGCTGATGACACCCAGTGCCAGCCTCCGGCGCCGCGGCCGAAGCCGATGGCGACTACGATGGCGAGGACCAGCACCAGAAGACCTATGATCAACGGCAGTCCGTTTCTCGACAGGCGCGTCGACGACACGATATCCGCCTGCACCTCGGGCGCGCTTCGCATCCGTGGCAACAAGAACAAAAGCAGCGGCGCGCCGAGCAGGGCGGTTGCCGTGCCGGCCGGTATTTCGGCGGCGAGTGGCAGATGCTGCACCAGCCGGTCGGTGAGCCAGAGCAAGGCAACGCCAACAAGCGGCGACAAGAGCATGCGGCGGCCAAGCGTGCGGGCGCCGGCCAGCCGCGCCAGTGCCGGGGCGGCCAGCGCGACAAAACCGATGACGCCGGTCTCGGCGACGACGAGCGCGCTGAGCGCGACGGCGACCGCCATGCCGGCAAGGCGGATGATCGCCGGCCGGGCGCCAAGCGAGGCGGCGCTATCGTCACTGAGATCGAGGAGACGGAGCGGACGCCAGAGCAGAAACGCCGCGCAGATACCGGCGAGCAGCCATGGCGCCAGGCTGATGACGGCGGCATCACCATTCTGCACCAGTGAGCCGCTCTGCCAGATGAACAGCTCTTCGGTGTATTCGCGGTTGAGCGCCATCAGCAGCGCGCCGGCCGAACCGAAGGTGAGGCTGACGATGAGCCCGGCGATGATGATCGACACTGGCGAGAAGCTGCGCCCGCGTGCCAGCGCGAAAACAGCCAGCGTAGCAAGCGCACCGCCGGCCAGCGCCACGCCTTCACGACCTCCCTCCAACAGCCACGGAGCGTAAAGGGTGGCGGCCGCAAGAGCGAGGCTTGCCCCGGCATTGGTGCCGATCGTGGTCGGCTCGGCCAGCGGATTGCGCAGCACATGTTGCATGATGACGCCGGCAAGACCAAGTGCGGCGCCGGCCAGCACGCTGACGGCAAGGCGCGGCAGGAAGGCGTAGCGGTAGAGCAACTGTGCCGGATCGGATGTGTCGGGAGCATTGAGCGCGGTCCACCAGAGTTCGCGCGGCAGCAGATGCGCGAGGTCGAAACCGGTGAACAGCAGCGCCAGGGCCGCCGGTGCGATCACCAGCAGGACAAGCGCCCCGAGCCCATCCCTCGGCTGCGTCAGCGGCAAGGTGGAGGATGTCATGACGTTGCGGCCATGAAGCCGGCGAAGCGCCCGGCAGCAGTGAGGCCGCCAAACGGCCAGACCGGCGGAATGGTCCGCACCTGGCCATTCCTGACGCAAGGCAAATTGGCCCAGAGCGAGCTGCGGGCGATCCGGATTTTTATGTGCGGCGGGATCGGGTCGAGCGAGATCAGTTGTGCCTCGCCGACTGCGACGAGTTCCTCGATGCCGACCGTCGAAAACCCCCATTCATTGGTGGCGCCGGCCCAGGCATTGACGAGGCCGAGCCGGTCGAGAACGTCCTGCAGCAGGCTGCCGGCGCCATAGATGCGGACATGGCGGTCGTCGAACAGGCTGACGACGCAGAGCGGGTTTTGCGGCTTTTGTGCCAGGGAGGTGCGTGCCTCTGCGATCGAGGCGTCGATGCGCTCGACAAGGCCGTTGGCCTGCGCCCCGCGGCCGAGCAATTCGCCAAGCTGTAGCGTCACCTCTCGTGCCTGTGCGTAGGGCGCTGCCTTGCTGCTGTAGAAGGGCACGTTGAAGGTCGGCGCCAGCCTGGTGAAGCTGCTCTCGTCGAGGCCATAGCCATAGGCGCCGAGGATCAGGTCGGGGCGCAATTCCCGGAGCACTTCGAGATTGGGCTCGCTGCGCGATCCCAGGTCGATCGTGGCCTGCGGCAGCGCCGGGCCCTGTACCCAGTCGCCATAGCCGCTGATGTCGCCGACGGCGATTGGCGCCGCGCCGAGCGAGACCACCATTTCGGCTGACGTCCATTCCAGGCAGACGATGCGGGCTGGTGCAGCGGCACGCGCCATGCCGCCCTGCAGGACAAGACCGGTCGTGGCCAGTCCAGCCAGACATTGGCGCCGCGTCAGCGCCGCCATTTTGGCCCGGCCCGCCACATTGCTTCTACCATGTGTATTTCACCGAGCCGTTGATCCTGCGGCCCTCGCCGTAGAAGCAGCCGAAGCCCGAGGAGAAACAGGAGCCGACATAGCGCTTGTCGAACAGATTGCTGACGTTGAGGCTCAGCCTGGCGTTCTGCCAGCTATAATGCACCGCCGCGTCGGCAAGCACGACGGCCGGAACCTTGAAGGAATTGGCGTCGTCGCCATAGGTCGAGCCGACATAGCGGACGCCGGCACCCAGGCCAAGACCTTCGAGCTTGCCGCTGCCGACGGTGTAATTCGCCCACAGCGAGGCCGAATGCTTCGGCACGCCGAAAGGCGTGTTGCCCTGGTTGCTGGTGCCGTCGTCGTTGATGCTGGTCGGGCTGGTGATCTTGGTATCGAGAAAGGTGTAGGCCGCCCTGATATCGAAGCCGGAATCAAGGCTCGCCACAGCTTCCAGCTCAATGCCGCGCGAGCGGATCTCGCCGGTCTGGAAGATGTCGTCGGGGCGACCGGTGCCGCCATAGCGGACGACATTCTGCCGCGTCAGGTCGAAGGCGGAAGCGGTGATGAAGGAATTCCAGCCGACCGGCTGGTATTTCAGGCCAACCTCGTATTGCCGGCCGGTCTCGGGCACGAACAGCGTGCCGTTGCTGTCGGCGCCGGCCACCGGCTGGAACGATTCGGAATAGCTGACATAGGGCGCAAGGCCGTTGTCGGCGAGATAGACAAGGCCCGCCCGGCTGGTGAAGGCGTTGTCTTTCTGCTCGGGAATGTAGCCGCCGGCTAGATTGTCGTAGACTTTGGCGTCAGCCCAGTCCTTACGGCCGCCCAGAGTCAGCCGCCAGTTGCCCAGTTTGATCTGGTCCTGCGCATAGAGGCCGACCTGCTGCTGGGTGGTGTCGGTATCGGTGTAGGGCGTCAGATCACCGATCTTGTAGCCGTAGACCGGATCGAAGATGTTGAACCCATCCTCGACCGTCGCTTCCGATGCATAGTCACGGTAGGTGTAGCGCTTGTAGTCGAGGCCGACGAGCAGCGTGTGGGCGAGCGGGCCGGTGTCGAAATCGGCCTGCGCCTGGTTGTCGATGGTCACGCCGCTGAGCTTGGTGCCACCGGCATCGGCATAGCGGGAATAGTCGCCGCTTGAAGGTTCCAGTCCGTTGGAGTCCGTCAGCCCGCCACCAAAGACGCCCTCCTCGGTGTGTGTGAGATAGACGTAGCGGGCATGCTGGCGCACCTGCCAGATCTCGTTGAAACGGTGATCGAACTCGTAGCCGATCGACGCTTGGTCGTTGTTGTAGGAGTCGAAGCCGGGCTCGCCGACGAACATGCTGTTCTGCAGGTACTTGCCGTCCTTGCCTGGTATGACCGTGCCGTAGGCCGGCAGATATTGCATCGCCCAACCCGAGCGGTCGCGCTGGTAGTTGGCGAGGATGGTCAGGCTGGTGTCGGCGTCGGGCTGCCAGGTGATCGCCGGCGCGATGAAGATACGGTCATCTCCAACGAAATCGGTCTGCGTGTCGCCCATATGGGCAGCGCCGGTCAGGCGAAACAGCAGCGACTTGTCGGCGTTGACCGCGCCGCTGAAATCGAACTTGCCTTCATAGTGGTTGAAGCTGCCGCCGCCGAATTCGACCTCACGCAGCGTCTCCTCGGTCGGGCGCTTGCTGACATAGTTGATGATGCCGCCGGGGCTTGCCTGGCCGTAGAGCACGGAGGCCGGACCGCGCAGCACCTCGTAGCGCTCGGCGCCGTAGGAATCGAGCGCGGTGAAGAGCGTGAAATTGCTCTCCTTGAGCTGCAGCCCATCCCTGTAGAAGACGCCATTGGCGTTCGAAATGCCGCGCAGTTGCAGGCCGAGGCCGCGATTGTCGGTGCCGTAGAGATCGCCGGTGGCGCCGGGCGTGTAGCGCAGGACACCGCCGAGATTGTCGATCGCCTGTGCCTCGATCTGATCCTTGGTGATGACCGAGATCGACTGCGGCGTCTCGATGAGTGGCGTGTCGGTCTTGGTGCCGGTGGAGCCCTTGCTGGCGACGTAGCCCTTGACCGGCCCAAAGGCGCTCTCGACACGGTCCTGGACGTTGATCGGATCAAGCGTGGTAACCTCGTCCTGGGCGAGCGCATGACCGCAGCCAAACAGGGCCGGCAGCGCTGTCGTTGCGATCTGCAGGCCTTTGCGCGCAAGTCCATTCCGCCAGCTTGGTTGCCGTCCAGTGATCATCCGCTGCACCCCCTGCTTTTGCGAATTTTGCCGCGATATCGACTGCCACGACGATTTGTTGATTGTTGCAGTCATCTTCAATGTTGACTAGTAATGTCATGTTTCATAGTCAACCGGGCATTGGACCGCGGAGGCCAGAAATTGGAAAAGCGGGCGGCCGACCTGGAGAAAACCATGACCGTGGCTGGAGCCGAGACTGCCTTTCATATCGACGCGGTGCGGTTTGCCGTCGGCGAGCGGACGCTGCTCGGTCCGGTCTCGCTCGAATTGCAGCGCTCGCGCGTCTACGGGCTGATCGGCCACAATGGGTCGGGCAAGTCGACGCTGATCAAGCTCCTGGCCCGCCAGCAGCCGGCAAGCTCCGGCGCCATCACTTTCGCCAGGCGGCCGTTGCCGCAATGGGGCGCCCGCGAACTCGCCCGTGCGCTCGCCTATCTGCCGCAGACGACGCCGGCCGCAACCGGCCTCACGGTGCGCGAACTGGCAACGCTCGGGCGCTACCCCTGGCATGGCGCGCTTGGCCGCTTCAGCGGGGAAGACAGACGGCATGTCGAGGAGGCGCTTGCGCTGACCGACATGGACGGTTTCGCCGACCGTCTGGTCGATGAATTGTCAGGCGGCGAGCGCCAGCGCGCCTGGCTTGCCATGCTGGTGGCGCAGAATGCCGGCGTCATGCTGCTCGACGAACCGATCTCGGCACTCGACATCGCCCATCAGGTCGAGGTGCTGGCGTTGGTCAAGGAGCTCAGCCGCAAACGCGACCTCTGCGTCGTCGTCGTGCTGCACGATCCCAACATGGCGGCGCGCTATTGCGATGATCTGATCGCGCTCAAGGACGGCAAGCTGCTGACCCGTGGCACACCCGGCGAAATCATGCGGGGCGACGTGCTCAAGGACATTTTCGGCGTGGAGATGGGCGTGTTCGCGCACCCGGTCACCGGCCAACCCGTCGGCTATGTGCAGTGACGAGATTTGATGCGGTGGCGGAATAGGAAGCGGCTGGCCGCTGTGAGAACAAGGAAGAAGCTGTTGTCTAGAACTCGTTTGTTGGCGGCGTTGGTCGCATCGGTAATCCTGGCAGGCGGCTACGCCATGGCCCAGGAGCAACCGGCCGGCGCTGCCCCTGCGGCGCCTGCTACTGCACCCGCACCGACGCCTGCCACGCCCGCCGCTGCAGCACCAGCCACGATGGCACCGGCGCAGCCAGCCGGGGCCGCACCATCGGCGCCGATGGAGTTGAACCTGCCGCACGATTTGTCGCCATGGGGCATGTTCATGGCCGCCGACATCATCGTGAAGGTGGTGATGATCGGACTGGCCTTCGCCTCGCTCGTCACCTGGACGATATGGCTCGCCAAATCGCTGGAGATTTTTGGCGGCAAGCTGCGCATCAGCCGTGCCGTGCGCGCGATTGGCGAGGCCGCGACGCTGAAGCAGGCCAGCCGTGCGCTTGACCGCAGCGGCGGTCCCGGTGCGCTACTGGTCAAGGCGGCGGAGGAAGAGACCGCGCTTTCGGCCGGTGCGCTCGACCATGTCGGCGGCGACGGACTGAAGGAAAGGGTCACCTCGCGGCTGTCGCGCATCGAGGCGGCGGCGTCGCGACGCATGTCACGCGGCACCGGCGTGCTGGCGACGATCGGTTCCACCGCACCTTTCGTCGGCCTGTTCGGCACGGTCTGGGGCATCATGAATGCCTTCATAGGCATTTCACAGGCGCAAACCACCAATCTGGCCGTGGTAGCACCCGGCATCGCCGAAGCGCTGCTGGCCACCGCCATGGGCCTCGTCGCGGCAATTCCGGCGGTGGTGATCTACAACGTCTTCGCCCGCTCGATAGCCGGCTACCGGCAGATCCTCGCCGATGCCTCGGCGGGCGTCGAGAGGCTGGTCAGCCGCGACCTGGATTTCCGCACGGTCGCGCCGGCGACGGCGCTGGCGGCGGAGTAGCGACGCCATGGGAAGCAGAATTCGACAGACCATGGACGACGATCTCGAGGAGAGCCACGAGATCAACGTCACGCCCTTCATCGACGTCATTCTGGTGCTGCTGATCATCTTCATGGTCGCCGCACCGCTGGCGACGGTGGACGTCAATGTCGACCTGCCGGGCTCGACGGCAACACCGGCGCCCAGGCCCGAAACGCCGCTTTTCCTGACCTTGAAAGATGATCTCACGCTGGCGATCGGCAACGACACCGTGCCGCGCCCGGCCTTTGCCGCCACGCTCAACGCCAAGACCAAGGGCGACAAGCAGACGCGCATCTTCCTGCGCGCCGACAAGGCGGTCGCCTATGGCGACCTGATGGAGGCGATGAACCTGCTGCGTGGCGCCGGCTATCTGAAGATCGCGCTGGTCGGCCTGGAGACGGCGCCCACGGCCGACGCCCCGGCACCCGCCCCAGCGGGAGCGGCCGCGCCATGACGCGGTCCGCCGCCTTGCCCACGGTACGGCTGTCGCGCTTCGGTTGGCGCGATCTTGGCCTGTGGACAGGTGCGGCGGTGCTGATGCTTGGCGCCCATGTCGCGGTCGCCTATGGGGTGCAGAGCTTCAGTCCGATCAAGACGGATGGCGGGCCGCCGCCGGCCGCGGTGGTCGAAATGGCGCCGATGGTTGTGACACCGGCGGTACCGGAACAGGCCGCGATGCTGGATGCGGCGATGCCCGACCAGACCGAACCCGTCGCGGAGACCGAAAAGGCCATTGAGGCCGAGTCCGAGAAGGTGACCGAACAAGCAGAACCGACCGTCGAGCCACCGGACACGGTGCCGCCCGACCAGGCCGAGCCGACAGAGACAACCGAGGCCGAACCGGTCGATCAGCCCCCGGATGAGGTCATTCCCGACGTCGTCGAGGCCGCGACGCCAGAGGTGGTCGTTCCGCTGCCGCAGCCAAAGCCGGTCGACGAGCCCAAGGAAAAGAAACCGGTCCGGGCCAAGGCGAAGAAGCCGGTCGAAAAGCCCAAGCCGAAGCCAAAGAAGGAAAAGGCCGAGCCGGCAAAGACGGTTGCCACCGCAAGCGCGGAGACAAAGCCGGCGGCCAAGGCGGCCGCGCCGAAATCGGCGAGCGGGGCTTCAGGCGTCAGCCCGGCCAAGTGGGAATCCCGGCTGACGGCATGGATCAATCGGCACAAGCGCTATCCCAGCGCCGCGAAATCCAGGCGCGCGCAGGGCAATGTGAACGTGACCTTCACAGTGGATGCATCCGGCCGGGTGATGTCGGCCCGCGTGGCCCGTTCTTCAGGCGATGCCGACCTCGACCGCGCTGCGCTCGCCGTGCTGCAGGGCGCAACGGTGCCGGCACCGCCGCCGGAACTCGGTTCGCGCGTCAGCCGCACGGCGCCGTTCGTGTTCAATTTGCGGGATTAGAGCCGTTCAGCTCATCGACTGGCACAACGCTTCAACCTGCTCCAGATAGAAGCGGCATTTCGTACGCAGCGTCCTGAGATTCGGATCGTCGGCGCCATTGATCTCGATGGTCTGCATCATGAAATCGAAATGGGCGTGAAAGGCGTCCGCCGCGCCCCACAGGCTGTCGGCCTGCCAGGTGTCGGCCATCGCCAGGGAAATCAGTTGCCGGGACTCAAGGCGCGCGGCATCCGGTGAGCCCGGCCGGCTGGCGATCAAGATTTGGAGCCGGCCGAAGACGCTGTCCCTGGCGTCGGCGCTCCTGATGGGTGCGATCATGTTCATTGGCGGGTCCCCCTCGAATCTCTATGCTCAATGTGAATTTTGCGGGCTGCGGGCGATCAAGGTGGGGATCGCGGCGGTGTCGGATGGCCGGCCCTTGATGATGTTGGCAAGCTCTGCGTCGGCCTGCTCGAACCAGTAGACCATGTCGGCGCGGCCAAGATCGGCGGCGGCCTTTTTCAAGAGCGGCAGCAGGCTTTGCAGCGCACAGACTGTCTCCCACCGGTTCGGCCGCGAGCCGGCCGGCGCACACAGGGCTGATGGTTGCATTCGCTACGCTCTCCTTGGCTGAGCGTGGCTTTCCTTTGCATTCGGCTTGGGATGCATCGGGTTGCCGCTGAGCTGCGCATGCCTTGCCGGCCGCGCGCCGCGCAGGACATCGAAGGCTTCGGCATAGGCCATGCCCAAGAGATAGGAGATCATGGGAAAACGGCTTGCTTCGGCCATCTGCACCAGCTCATTGCTCATCGATGCGATATATTGAAGGCTATCGATCTCTGACTGACGAAGGGTCTGATTTGGCACGGTCTGCTCCTGTCATCGGGTGGTACTCAGGGAACGCGTACTGGTAGCACTGGACATAGTAAGACGGCTAATTAATCGACTGACCCGCCGAATGCGGGCTTGGTTCCGGGGTCGCGAGTGTCAACGCATAGATGGGCGCGTCGGTAAGGCGGTCGAGGCCGAGAAGACGCTTGATCGCCGAATGGTTGAGAGCTGCCGTGGGGCAGGCCGACAGACCATGCCTGGTCGCCGCCAGCATCATGTTCTGGCCGATATGGCCCGCCTCGATCAGCACCACGCGATAGGCGTTGGCGTCCTCGTATTTCCACATGGTGCGATCGAGCCTGGCGCAAAGCAGGATCAGGCAAGGCATGGCATCCGCCCATTCCTGCCCGCCGACCAGTTCGGCGATCTTGGGCAGATGGTTGGCCGAGATCCTGCCAAGGTCGTGATCGGCGGCGGAGTAATGATAGACGCCGGGCTCCAGCCCCTCGACGCCAAGCGCAACCACATAGGCCTCGTAGGGGTTGCGGGCGCCGCCCGAAGGGGTCATGCCCAGCGGCAGGGCGCCGACGCAATTGCTGGTCTCGCCGGTAATGCCCATACCCGCGAACAGGCAATCGGAGAGTTGCTGCGCGGTGATGGTGGGCGCGGCCGCGGTGCGGTTGGTGCGGCGCCGCGCCATCATGGTCAGAAGCTCGTTGTCGTCGAGTGCGTTCGGCAGCGCAATGGCGCCGGTGGCATTCTTGAGCACGAGGTCGGGCTGCGCGACGTGACCGGCGCGGTCGATCTGGCGTGCCTCGGCCTGGTCAATGGTCATGAACTCTGCGTCCTGCACGCAGAAATGCATCAGCGCGGTCGGGATGCCCCACCTCCACTGTCCGGAAAATTTGGTTTCCTGTTCGGCCAGTGGCGAGCCGGCGGTGACCAGAGCGGAAAAATCAATCAATTGCGGGACGACAGCATTCAGGTCGGACTTCGACCATCCGTGGGCGCGCGCGATCTCCGCCGTGGAGGCCCACTCGTCCCAGGATGCAAGAAGACCGATCACCTCGGCGCTGCATTCGAAGACGCTTCTGGTCAGGAAATTGCAGGCCGTGACCTTGTTGGTCCCGGGATAGAAGACAAGTGTTTTTGAAGAGCGCATTTTCATGATGCTGAATGCCGTTTTGTGAAAGTGAGACGCCGACAGGCGAAGAGCCCGTCGGCGCCGAACGACTTCAGCGCTTGTTGTAGTGCATGCCCTGCGAGAAGAAGACGGTCTGCGTGCCCGCGGCGACCGTCAGCTTCGGGGCATTGTTCACTTTCTTGGCCATTTTTGTCCCTTTCCCGACCCCCCAATGGGATCTGTTGAAAGATCCCCACACCGGGATCCGCGAGAAGAAAGGTAAGGTCGAAAGAGTTAATGGTTTGTTAAAATTGTAGTAAAGCCAGTGTGATCTAAAATATCTTTCTTGTCGATAAAGTCTAAAAAAACGATTTTGCTCAGATATGGAGTAGGCAATCGCTAGCATACGCTTTTTCGGTATATTCTTATTCTTATTTAGCGTAACCGAGCGACGCCCAAAGGTGCCCCCGGCTTTGGGAGGACGACATGCATGGAAACAAAGACCTGAAGGGGGGTCGCACCAGTGGCGACGCGACGCGGTTCAGCCCAGGCCGTCCCGGACGAGGCTGGCGACGAGTTGATCGATGCCCGGGTCGTCAAGCCTGACGACATGGGCCATGCGGATCGCATGCCGTGGCCGGATACCGGACATATCCTGCCGCATGATGACCGATACGAATGCCGGCCCAGCCTCGGTCAGCAGCATGGCCTTACCCGTCAGCACCGGTTCGGAGATGGGAGCCCATTGCACGGAGATCAGGGACGGTTCGCCGGTCTGGCGACGGTTGACGCCGCTGAAATAAATCCAGTTCAGGCGCGAGATCGCCACGCCATAGTGGTTGCCGCGCGCCCGAGCCCATGTCGAGCCACGGCGTTCCGACCATCCGGTAACCCGGCGGAATGTGACCAGTTCGGCCTCTCGACGCACGAAGGTCACCGACCGCATCAACAGGTCGGGACGGGTCGGGATCGAAAAGTAGGTGAAATAGGTGCCGCCCGCGATCGATGGGGCGGGTGGGCGGATCATCTGGTTGAACAGGCTTTCGGAAATCGGCGGCAGGCCGAGAGCCATAGGCTCGGGAGTACCAGAGTCCTGGTACAGTTCGGCCTCGCCGATGCGGAAGTAGTCACAGATCAGCTTGGCAGTGGCCTTGTTCGGGACGGTCTGTCCCTGCAGGTACCGCTCGAACTGCGTGCGGTTGATACCCAACTCACGGCATACCGCGCTAACGGAGGCATGGTCCTTGCAGAGCCGTCTAAGATTTGCAGCGAGGTTCTCGCGAATGGACACGTATTTGCTTTCGCAGGCGACTTCTTCATTCCGACTCGGAATCCATATAGCGCCTTCGGTCGCCCCCGCCGAAACGCCTTGTCACAACACACAGAAAAAACTGATTTGAGAACGCCACTCTAATGGGACGGCTTGCAAAAAAAATAGCGCCGATCCAGCGGGCGGCCATCGCCATAAGTCCAATTGACAATTGCCTTGCGCCGGAGACCGCGAGATCGCCTATGGCTTTTTTTGGGGACATTGGCGCTGAGCGCCGGGTCGCTATGCGTGGAACGGCGCCTGCGCGCTGGCAGTGCGGCGGAAAAGCGGAAAACCGATTGTTCCGATGGTGGAGCTGAGGAGGATCGAACTCCTGACCTCGTCATTGCGAACGACGCGCTCTCCCAGCTGAGCTACAGCCCCGTCCAACGGATGGCGCATTTATCGGGCGCGGCGGATTTCTGTCAAGGCGGCGTTTTGCCGAAATCCTTGTTGTCTGGTGCGTCGGCTGCCGGCCCTTGCCGGTTTGGTGCGCAATGGCTACATGTCGGCAACAATTGGAGACCGGCATGCTCGCCCTCATTCAAACCATCGTCATGGCGCTCGACCTCTATTGGTGGGTCATCATCGCCTCGGCGATCTTTTCCTGGCTCTACGCCTTCAACGTCGTCAACTCGCGCAACCAGTTCGTCGGCAGCATCGGCAACATGCTCTATCGGCTGACCGAGCCGGCGCTGCGGCCGATCCGCCGCTTCATTCCGGACCTTGGCGGCGTCGACATTTCGCCAATCATCCTGCTCTTGATCTTGTTCTTCCTCAGGCAGTTCATTCTCACCACGATAGCGCCGCTGCTGCTGGGCGCTTGACGACTGCATGAGCGCGCCGTTCCGCATCCGCGAGAACGGCATCGATCTGTTTGTCCGGCTGACACCAAAATCTTCCGTCGACAGGTTTGAGGGCGTCGAGACATCGGCGGACGGGCGAAGCCATTTGAAGGCGCGGGTCCGCGCCGTGCCGGAAAACGGCGCCGCCAATCAGGCACTGGAGAAGCTGGTCGCCAAGGCGCTGGGCGTGCCGGCATCGGCTGTTTCGATTGTTGCCGGCGGCACGGCACGGCTCAAGACACTGCGCATAGCGGGTGATCCGGAGGCGCTGGCGAAGGCTGTTGAGACGCTCGACTTATAGAGCCCAGTTCGGCCAGGTCGCGCCCCCTCATCCGGCCGCTACGCGGCCACCTTCTCCCCGAGGGGAGAAGAGGCTGGCGCCGGCGCTGACCGGCTCCTCTCACCTCGGGGAGAGGTCGGATTGTCCCGAATTGCCCTTTGCAATTCGGTTGGCAATCCGGGTGAGGGGGGCTTTGCCCCGCGTGATCACCCCGGTTCGCCTTCAATCGCCCAGCGGCAGCCTTGGATCGTCGACCTTCAGCGTGTTCACGCTCTGCTTGATGCGGCGCAAATTCTCCAGCACCTTCGGACCGCGTGTCTCGGCAACCGATGTCACGATCATGTCGACGATCGCCAGCAGCGCATAGCGCGACGATGTCGGCTTGTAGATGTTGCCGTCCTCGAGCGGCTGCAGATGGATGACGGTGTCGGCGACCTTGGCAAGTGCGGAGTCGGGCGCGGTGATGGCGACCGTGGTGGCGCCATATTGCTGGGCGACCTGCACCGCCTCGATGACCGATCGCGCATAGCCGGACACCGAAAAAGCGACCAGCGTGGTTTCTGATGTGGCAACGGCGGCGTACATGCGCTGCAACTGGCCGTCGATCTGGGCCAGCACCGGCAGGCCGAGCCGGAACAGCCGGTTCTGCATTTCGGTCGCCATCATCGACGAGATGCCGCCGGAGCCGATGCACAGCACATTGCCCGACGTCGCGAGCCGCTCAGCGACAGCGACCAGCGTCGTCATGTCGAGGTTCTCGCTGGCGCGCTGGATGGCCGAGATCGCCGCTTCGGTGATGGCGGTGGCGATACGCTGCTCGCGCGCATCGCGGCTCAGCGGCTCGGGCGACAGATACTGGCCGCCGATGGCGATGGCTTGCGCCAGATAGAATTTGAAATCGCGCAGGCCCTCGCAACCGAGATTGCGGCAGAAGCGGGTCACCGTCGGCTCACTGACGCCGACGCGCGCGGCAATCTCCGAAATCGCCGCCTTGGAGGCGAAGTCGAGATCGGAGAGCACAAGGCTCGCCAGCCGGCGATCCGACTTGGTGCCGTCCTGCGACATCAGCTGCAGCCGCGTGATGATGTCGGCCGGCGTCTTCATGCCCGTGTTTTCGTCCTCATGTTTGTCGCTTCGTCTTCATGCGATTGCCTTCGCAGGGGTAGGCGTTATAGCGGCAGGCCCGTCGCCTTGTCGAACAGATGGATGTTGCCGGGATCGACCGACACCGGAAGCAGGTCGCCCGGCCGGACCGGCACCCTGTCGCGGAACACGGCGCGCACCGTATCACTGCCGATGGCGCCATAGACGTGTGTTTCCGAGCCCGTCGGCTCGACGACATCCACTTTGAGCGCCATGGCGTCGGCGGCCTCACCAATGATGAAGTGCTCAGGCCGAATACCGGCCTCCACGGCGCTGTCCGCCGGTACCGCCTTGCCGGCAAGCGCGAGCCGGCCGCCGCCGGCCGACTCGAACCAGGTTTTGTCAGACGTCGACTTGAGGGCCCCGGACACAAAACTCATCGACGGCGAGCCGAGGAAGCCGGCGACGAACTTGTTGGCCGGTTTGTCGTAGAGCTCGAGCGGTGCTCCGACCTGCTGGATCCGGCCGCGGTCCATCACGACGATGCGGTCGGCCATGGTCATGGCCTCGATCTGGTCGTGGGTGACATAGACGATCGTCGATTTCAGCCGCTGGTGCAGCGCCTTGATCTCGGTGCGCATCTGCACGCGCAATTGCGCGTCGAGGTTGGACAGCGGCTCGTCGAACAGGAACACCGAGGGCTCGCGCACGATGGCGCGGCCCATGGCGACACGCTGGCGCTGGCCGCCCGATAGCTGGCGCGGATAGCGGTCGAGATAGGAATAGAGGTTGAGGACGCCGGAGGCCTTCTTGACCTTCTGGTCGATCGCCGCGCGGTTCTCGCCACGGATTTTTGGGCCGAAGCCGATATTGTCGGATGCCTTCAAATGCGGGAACAGCGCATAGGACTGGAACACCATGGCGATGTTGCGCTGCTGCGGCGGCAAATCGTTGGCGCGCGTGCCGCCGATCAGCAGATCGCCCGAACTGATCGTCTCCAGGCCGGCCAGCATACGCAGCAGGGTCGACTTGCCGCAGCCGGACGGGCCGACCAGCACCACGAACTCACCGCTCTTGATGTCGAGGCTGATGTTTTCCAGGATCTTGTGCTGCCCGAACGATTTCGACAGGTCGCGAAACTCGACGTCGGTCATGATCACGCTCCCAATATGTCGTCGATGAACGGCAGGCAGCCGGCGGTCAGCCCCGCATCCACGGGCATCACCACGCCTGTTATGCCCGATGCGCGGTCCGAGGCAAGGAAGGCCACGGCTTCCGCCACTTCCGCGGCATTGACGATGCGGCCGAGCGGATAGAGCCGCTTGAGCTTGCCGAGGATTTCCGGGTCCTTGGCCAGGCGATGGTCCCAGGCGGCGGTGCGGATCGATCCGGGGCAGACAACATTGGCGCGCACACCGCTGCGGCCGAGCTCGACGGCGATCGACTTGGCATAGGCGTTGATGCCGGCCTTGGCCGCGGCATAGGCAGGGTTGCCGAAATGGGCGATGGCGTTGACGGAGGAGATGAAGACGACGCTGCCTGAGCCGCGCGCCGCCATCGCCTTCGCAATTGGGTCGGTGAACATCATCACCCCGGTCAAATTGAGGTCGAGCTCGTGCTTGATCTTGTCGGCGTTGAGCGCGGAAATCGTCTCGGCGCGCGTCCAGCCGGCATTGTTGATCAGGATGTCAGGCACGCCGTCCTTCTCGATCACAGAAGCGATCCCCGCCTCTATCGAAGCCCGGTCGAGAAGGTTGAAGACATGGCGCAAGGCAAGGTGCGGGCTTGCCAGCGCCTCCTGCGACTGGTCGCAGCCGACCACCCGTGCGCCTCTGCCGGCCAGCAGTGCGACGATCGCCGAGCCAAGGCCGCCGCCGGCGCCGGTGACAACGACAGTGCGGCCCTCGAATTCGGCTTTCGAAACCACGGCGCTCGCTCCTCCGGCAGGTCAGGCAGATGTCGGCAGGCTAATGAATGGAATGTAATTAAGCAACATGATAATCTGCTTGCATGCCGTAAATTCCTCGATAATGTAGGAAAGTCACATAAATCTTGCGCCAGCCATCGGCACAAGGAGCGCTAATGCGCGGAACAATGGGAGAGTTAAGATGAGCCTTGCCAAATGGACTGTCGGCCTGATGGCCGGAATGAGCATGCTGGCCTTCGCCGCGCAGGCGAATGCGGGTGAAGTGCGCGTCACCGTCGCCGAATACAGCGCCAAGACCGGCCCGTATTTCGAAGCGGTGAAGAAGGAATTCGAAGCCAAGAACCCCGGCATCACCGTCAAGTTCGAAGTCGTGCCGTGGGATGTGCTGTTGCAGAAGCTGACCACCGACATCACCGCCGGCACCAATGCGGATCTCTCGATCATCGGCACGCGCTGGCTGATCGACTTCGTCCAGCAGGATGTTGCCGAGCCGCTCGACGGCTATATCACGCCTGAATTCAAGGGCCGCTTCATCGACACCTTCCTGTCGCCCTCGATCATGAGCGGCAAGACCTACGGTCTGCCGATCGCCGCCTCGGCGCGCGCCATGTACTACAACAAGGAGCTGTTCGAGAAGGCCGGCATCGCCAAGCCGCCGGCAACCTGGACCGAGCTGCAGGATGATGCGCGCAAGATCAAGGCGCTGGGATCCGGCACCTTCGGTTTCGGCCTGCAGGGCAAGGAGATCGAGACCGACGTCTATTACTACTATGCGATGTGGTCGCAGGGCACCGAGATCCTCAACAAGGACGGTACGTCGGGCCTTGGCACGCCGGGTGCGCTCGAGGCCGCCAAGCTCTACAAATCGATGATCGACGAGGGGCTGACCGAACCCGGCGTCACCTCCAACAACCGCGAGGACGTGCAGAACCTGTTCAAGCAGGGCAAGGTCGGCATGATGATCACCGCGCCCTTCCTGTCCAACCAGATCAAGGATGAGGCGCCGACCCTGAAATACGGCGTCGCCGCCATTCCGGCCGGCCCGACCGGCGCGCGCGGCACCTATGGCGTCACCGATTCCATGATCATGTTCAAGAACTCCAAGAACAAGGATGAGGCCTGGAAACTGATGGACTTCCTGTTCACCACCGAGCAGCGCGCCAAGTTCACGCAAGGCGAAGGCTTCCTGCCGGTGAACAAGGAAGAGGCCAAGATGGATTACTACGTCAACAACGCCGATCTGGCCGCCTTCACCGCACTGCTGCCCGACGCCCGCTTCGCGCCGGTCATTCCGGGCTGGGAAGAAGTTGCCCAGATCACCTCGGACGCGATGCAGAAGATCTATCTCGGCGGCGACCCCGAGGCAGGCCTGAAGGAAGCGGCGGCCAAGGCCAACGCGGTCCTCAAGAAATAGGGCGTATCTCCCTGCGCCCGTGGCGCGCCCCAGACTCAGGCGGGGCGCGCCACTCCCTTGGTTTCCCGCCCGGTGCGGTGGATCCGAAATTCGCATAGAAACTTCTGATCCACGCGCCGAGGCGCAGGCCAGCCGATGCAAAATCGCTTCTTGCCCTATCTCCTGACCTTGCCGAGCCTGTTCCTGGCGGCGGTCGTCATCTTCTGGCCGGTCTGGGACCTGATCCAGATCTCGACGCATGACGTCAACCGCTTCGGCCAGTTGCGCGAGTTCAGCGGCCTTGCCAATTTCGCGGCACTTGCCGCCGATCCCGACTTCGTCGCCGCACTCTGGCGCACCGGCCTATGGACCGTGCTGGTGGTCGGCGGCGCGCTGCTGCTGTCGGTGCCGGTGGCAATGATCCTCAACACCGACTTTTACGGGCGCGGCATCGCTCGTGTCATCATCATGCTGCCCTGGGCGGTGTCGCTGACCATGACGGCGGTGGTCTGGCGCTGGGCGCTGAGCGGCGAAAGCGGCATGCTGAATTCGGCGCTGCTTGGCCTCGGCATCATCGACCACAACATCCAGTGGCTGGCGCAGGCCAGTACCGCGTTCCCGATGCAGGTGCTGATTGGCATATTGGTGACGGTGCCGTTCACCACGACGATCTTCCTCGGCGGCCTGTCGTCGATACCGGACGATCTCTATGAGGCGGCGGCGCTTGAGGGCGCCACGCCGCTGCAGCAGTTCCGCGAGATCACCTTTCCGCTCTTAAAGCCGTTCATCAACATCGCCATCGTGCTCAACACCATCTACGTCTTCAACTCGTTCCCGATCATCTGGGTGATGACGCAGGGCGGGCCGGCCAACTCGACCGACATCCTGGTCACCCACCTCTACAAGCTCGCCTTCCGCATCGGCAAACTGGGCGAGGCGTCTGCGGTGTCGCTGGTGATGTTCGCCATATTGCTGGTCTTCACCATGATCTATGTTCGCCTCGCCATGCGGGAGCAGCGCGCATGACAAGCAAACTCAAGCGCACGGTCATCGCCTGGCTGCTGCTGGCGCCTTTGATCGTGGTGACGATCTTTCCCTTTGCGGTGATGTTCCTGACTGCGGTCAAGCCGCGGCAGGAGGTGCTGTCGCCGACCTGGTGGCCGAGCGAGTTCCGCTGGTCGAATTTTGCCGACATGTGGGTCGCGACCGGCTTCGGCCAGGCGCTGGCCAATTCGCTTTACGTCTCGATTATCGCTACGGTCGGCGCCATCCTCATCTCTGTGCCGGCGGCCTACGCCATGTCGCGCTTTCGCTTTGCCGGCTATGGTGCCTTCCGCCAGTTCCTGCTTATCTCGCAGATGATCTCGCCGATCGTGCTGGTGCTCGGCCTGTTCCGGCTGATGGCGGCCTGGGGGCTGGTGGAAAGCACTACGGCGCTAGGCTTCATCTACATGGCCTTCAACGTCGCGTTCACCGTGTGGATGCTGCAGAGCTATTTCGACACCATCCCGCGCGATCTCGAGGAGGCCGCATGGATGGAGGGCGCCGGCCGCTGGCTGACGCTGCGAAAGGTGTTCCTGCCACTCTGCCTGCCGGCGATCGCGGTGACGGCAATCTTCACCTTCATCAACGCTTGGAACGAATTCGTCGTCGCGCTCACCATGCTGCGCAGCCAGGAGAGCTACACGCTGCCGATCCAGGTGTTCTCGCTGGTCGCGGGCCGCTACACGATCGAGTGGCATCACGTCATGGCGGCGACACTGCTGGCGACCTTGCCGGTGGCGATCCTGTTCATCTGGTTGCAGCGCTATCTGGTCCGCGGGCTGGCGCTCGGAGCCGTCAAATAGCCGTTACATCTTTGGAGCTTTCATGCGCATTTTCACCGCCTCGCTGGCGACGGAAACCAACACCTTCTCGCCGGTGCCGACCGACCGGGCCTCGTTCGAGATGGCCTTCTACGCCGGGCCGAGCAAGCATCCTGAGACGCCCACGCTGTGTTCCTCGCCGATCGTCGCCTTGCGCCGGCGCGCGGCAAAGGAAGGACTGACCGTGATCGAGGGCACCGCCACCTGGGCGGAGCCCGGTGGCCTGGTGCAGCGGCAGACCTATGAGGCGCTGCGCGACGAGATTCTCGAGCAGCTCAAGGCGGCACTGCCGGTCGATGCGGTTATCCTGGGCCTGCATGGCGCCATGGTGGCGCAAGGCTATGACGATTGCGAAGGCGATCTGCTGGAACGTGTGCGCGCAATCGTCGGTACTAAAGTGGTGATCGCCTCCGAGTTCGATCCGCACAGCCATTTGACGCCGAAGCGCGTGGCGGCGTCCGATATCATGGCCTACTTCCTCGAATTCCCGCACACCGACTTCTACGAGCGCGGCGAACATGTCGTCGAGCTTGGGCTGGCTGCCGCGCGCGGTGAGATCAAGCCTGTCATTTCGACCTTCGACTGCCGCATGATCCAGGTGCTGCCGACCAGCCGCGAGCCGATGCGCTCCTTCGTCGACCGCATCAAGGCGCTGCACGGCAAGGACGGCGTACTGTCGGTCTCGGTCATCCACGGCTTCATGGCGGCCGATGTGCCGGAAATGGGTACGCGCATCCTGGTCGTCACCGACAATGATGAGGCCAAGGGCGACGCGCTGGCGGAGCGGCTGGGACGCGAACTCTATGCCTTGCGCGAAAAGACGGCGATGACAATGCTGAGCACCGAGGCCGGTATCGATCGTGCCTTGGCCGTACGCGCCGAAAATCCGAGCAAGCCGGTGGTGGTCGCCGACATCTGGGATAATCCCGGCGGCGGCGTTGCGGGCGACGGTACGGTCGTGTTGCGCGCCATGCTGGAACGTGGCCTGAACAATGTCGGCATGGCGACGATCTGGGATCCGATCGCCGTGACCTTCTGTCAGGCGGCGGGCGAGGGCGCCGTCATCGATCTGCGCTTCGGCGGCAAGGCCGGGCCGTTGGCGGGCGAGCCGATCGACGCGCGCGTCAAGGTGTTGAAGGCCGTTCCGGAGGGCTGGCAGAGTTTCGGCCCGAGCCGGGTGACGCTCGGACCGACCGCGCTGGTCCGCATCGAAGGCACCGAGGTCGATATCATCCTCAACACCAACCGCACGCAGACCTTCGAACCGGATATCTTTTCCAATATCGGCGTCGATCCGATGAGCAAGGATATCCTGCTGATCAAGTCGACCAACCATTTTTATGCCGGTTTCGAGCCTATCGCCGCCGAGATCATCTATGTCACCGCGCCGAGTTCGTATCCGAGCAATCCGGCGGTAACCGATTATAAGAAGCTGACGCGGCCGGTGTGGCCACGGGTGCCGGATCCTTGGAAGCTGCCAATCTCCCCCCTTGTGGGGGAGATGCCCGGCAGGGCAGAGGGGGGCGCGAAGGATCGCGACCTCTCTTAGTTTGGATGAGCAAGGATATTCGACGGACCGGAGGGATTGTCATCGACTGACAGGCCAGCGGGACAGCGCCCCCCTCTGGCCTGCCGGCCATCTCCCCCACGAGGGGGGAGATCGGCTAATCACACCAATCCCCGCTTCACCATCATCGCTTCCGGCGACGGCATCTTGCCGCGAAACGCCGTGTAGAGCTCTTCGGGGTCCTTCGAGCCGCCGGCGGCGTAGATGTTCTTCCTCAACCGTTCGGCCAGCGCCGGGTTGAAGGGATCGCCGGTCTCCTCGAAGGCAGCGAAAGCGTCGGCGTCGAGCACTTCCGACCACATGTAGGAATAGTAGCCGGCCGAATAGCCGTCGCCCGAAAAGACATGGCCGAAATGCGGGGTGCGGTGGCGCATGGCGATGGTGTCGGGCATATCGAGTTTTGCCAGCGTTTCGGCTTCGAAACGAAGCGGTTCAGCCGGAGCGTCGGGCCGAGCGTGATAGGCCATGTCCATCAAGGCGGAGGAGGTGAATTCGACCGTGGCGAAGCCGGCGCCGAAGGTGCGCGTAGCCAGCATCTTGTCGAGCAGCGCCTTCGGCATCGGCTTGCCGGTCTTGACGTGCAGCGCATGCTTTTCCAGCACCGCCGGCACCGTCAGCCAGTGCTCGTAGAGCTGCGAGGGCAGTTCGACGAAATCGCGGCTGACCGAAGTACCCGCAACCGACGGCCAGGTGACGTCGGTCAGCATGCCGTGCAGCGCGTGGCCGAATTCATGGAACAGCGTTTTCGCCTCGTCGACCGACAGCAGTGCCGGCTCGCCTGCCGGCGGCTTGGCGAAGTTCATGATGTTGTAGATCACCGGCTTCGAGCCGCCACCCAGTCTGTAGCCGGACTTCAGCGCGCTCATCCAGGCGCCGGAACGCTTGGAGGGCCGCGCGAAATAATCGGCGAGGAACAGGCCGCGCTCGCTGCCGTCGGCATTTTTCACCACGAAGACACGCGCGTCGGGGTGCCAGGCGGCAATACCCCTCTTCTCCTCGAAGGTGATGCCGAACAGTCTGGTTGCCACGTCGAAGCAGGCGTCGATGACGCGGTCGAGCTGCAGATAGGGCTTCAGCTCGGCCTCATCGAAGGCGAATTTTTCCGCGCGCAGCTTCTCCTGGTAGAAGCGCCAGTCCCAGGCGGCGAACTTTTCGTTGCTGCCGGCTTCCGCCGCCAGCCGTTCCAACTCCTTCTGGTCGGCGGCGGCCTTTTCAAGCGCCTTTTCCCAGACCGGGTCGAGCAGGTCGTGCACCGCCTTCGGCGTCTTGGCCATGGTGTCGTCGAGCTTCAGCGCAGCGAAGGAGGCGTAGCCGAGCAGTTTGGCCTTTTCGGCGCGCAGCTTCAGCATGTCGCGCACAACTGACGTGTTATCGGTGGCGCCGCCATTCTGGCCGCGCATGGTGAAGGCTTTGAAGGCGATCTCGCGCAGGTCGCGGCGTTCCGAGAAGGTCGAGAACGGCTCATAGATCGATCGCGACAAGGTGACGGCGTAGCGGCCCTTCTGGTCGCGCATTTCGGCCGCTTCCGCCATCGAGCTCTTGACGAAGTCGGGCAGGCCGACAAGGTCCGCTTCGTCGAGGAACAGCGCCCAGTCGCGTTCGTCGGCCAGCACGTTCTGGCCGAAAGTCGTGCCGAGTGAGGACAGCTCTTCGCTGATCTTCGCCAGCCGCTTCTTGCCGTCGGCATCGAGCTTGGCGCCGGAACGGACGAAACCCTTCCAGGTCTTCTCCAGCACCCGCAGTGTCTCCGCGTCGAGGCCCAGGCTCTGGCGGCGCTGGTAGAGGTCGTCGATGCGGGCAAACAGTCTCTCGTTCATCGAGATCGCCGAGAAATGCCTGGACATTTTTGGCGAAATATCGCGCTCCAGCGCCTGGATAGTGTCGTTGGTGTAAGCGCCGGCGCGGCACCAGAAGATCGACGAGACGTGATCGAGCGCCTCGCCACCGAGTTCCAGCGCTTCAAGCGTGTTCTCGATGGTCGCTGCATCCTTGTTGCCGGCGATCGCCTCGATCTCGGCCTCATGCGCCTTCAGCGCCGCATCGAAGACCGGGGAGAAATCGTCGTCGCCGATATGAGCAAAGTCGGGCAGGCCGAGCGGCCCTTGCCACGTGGTCAGCGGATGGGCGGCGAGATCGATGGCTTGTTTGGAAGTCATGAGCTGTCTTTCGAATATGACGGCGAGGGGAAGGGTGGTCACCACCGATGTAGGGCGCTGGTTTGCCGCGCGCAACAGCGCCGGTGGTCAGGCTTTCGTCAGTAGCCCTCGCAGTTTTCGGCGATTGCCGCCTGCGAGCTGGCGGTGATGCGGTTGTCGGTCACCGCGAAGGTTTCCTGCATCAGCATGTCATTGTTGGGGAAGTCGTAGCAGGCGATCACCGTGGTTACGCCGCCCTCGCTCTTCTCGATGCGGTGGCGGATCGCAGCACCGGCAACAGCACCTTTCCATTCGTCGAGCGAGGCGATGAATTCCTGCTTGCTTTGAACGACGCCGAGGTCATCGAGTTTGATGCGGACATCGTCGGCAAGCAGATCTGCGAGTTCGGTGCGGTCGGCGACGAGCAGCGCCGAATACCAGCGGCTGATGATGGCGCCGTCATCGGCGCGGGCGGCAATGATCGCTATCAGCAGCGCGGCCGCCGTGAAAACGACCGAGCGGACGTTCATCACCTGGCGCGCCTTGCCGTTCATTCCAGCACCGGCCGCTCGAAATCGCCGGTTTCCTTGTTCATCACCCAGAGCTCGCCGGTCGAGATGTCGAACCAGGCCCCATGCAGCGACAGCCGTCCCTTGCCCTCGAGGATCGAGACGCAAGGAAAGGTCCTGAGATTGGCGATGGAATAGCGGATCGAGATGCGTTCCAATGCCGTCTGGCGCTCCGTTGCCGTCATGAAGGTGCTGGAGGAGACGGTTTCGGCAGCCGGGGCGATCAGGCTCATCCACTTGCCGATGAAGTCGCCGGGAGACAGCGGCGCCGAATTGGGGTCGAGCGCGGCGCGGATGCCGCCACAGCGGCCGTGACCCATGACGACGATGTTCTTGACCTTGAGGCTCTGCACCGCGAATTCGAGCGCGGCCGAGGTCGAATGGAACTCGCCATCCGGCTCGTAGGGCGGCACCAGATTGCCGACATTGCGCAGCACGAAGAGCTCGCCTGGCCCGGCGTCGAAGATCGCTTCGGGGGCCGATCGGGAGTCACAACAGGCGACGATCATGGTTTCCGGGGCCTGGCCCTCCCGGGCGAGCTCGCGATAGCGGCCGCTCTCGGTGAGGTAGCGGCCATTCATGAAATTGCGGTAGCCGGCGAGGAGGTGGTCGGGAAGATGAGGCATGGGCGGCTTTCCAGGTTGGAGGCGGCAGCTCTTTGCGGTCGAGAAAGGCTCTAACGGTAAAAGCCTGTTACGAGCAATGCAGAATTGCGGGGGCTGGCCATAAATGCCATGCGCCAAAGCGGGAGGTCCGCCGACTCTGTCACGCCCAGATGGCGACCGGTATGCCAAAACCGTCAGCGCGTGGCGGGTCCGGAAACGGCATGGCCTGGCCGCCGGCGATGCGGCCGGCGATCAGCATCATGACGGCCGCATCGAGGAAATCGTCGGCGGCCGCGCCACGCGGGGGCGGCTGATCGAGGAAGTCCATGTCATAGCCGTGCCGGTACAGCAGCGCCTTGCGCTCCGCCATGCCGGCCGGATTGACGCTGCCCTTGATCTTCTTCGGCAACTGCATCGCCTGATCGCCATTGAGGCGGCAGAAGGCGACCTCCGGATGCGATTCGAAGATGCGGCCACGCAAATCGGGCCGCGCGATCAGCAAGGTGTCGATCTCGCGGATTTTCGAAAAAATGCCGAAGGCCTGGATGGAAACGCTGCGCGGCGGGTCGGATGTGGTTTTGGCCACGTCGCTCGCCCGGCGATGCGCAGCGTACCAGGCTTCGACGGTGGTGAAGTCGCTGGTGTCGGCATAGAGCGCGGCCCGGGACGGGATCGAAAAGACGCTGGACTGGCGTGTGCCGAGCAGTGGCCTGACCAGCGCCTCCGGCCCGCGCCCGCCTTTGCTGGAAAATTCGGGCAGGCCGATTGGCATGTCGACGGCGACAATCGCATTGTCGGGAATTGCCGAAAGCAGCGCTGCGAAGCTGACGAAGACCTCGACCGAAGGCATCGAGCCTGGAGCGCGTCGCACGGCGATCCAGCCGGCCTTGCAGCCGTCGGCGCCGACCAGGACGACTTCCGTCGAGGTCACGCCCGGCGGTCCCGCCCCGGATGCGTGAGGTGGCGCAGCTGCACCATGGCCATCGGGTGCGACAGGCTCTGCGCGTCGGTTTCGAGCTGCAGCTCGTCGCCGCCGCGTTTTGCGGTGCGCGCCAGGATTTCGTAGACCGCCGCCGTGGTCGACTGCAGCGCCTTGATCGGCGGCTGGCCGGAGAGGATGCGGGCAAGGTAGACGGCCGCCGTCAGATCGCCCAGGCCATTCGGCGGCTTGTCGATCAGGCGGTGTTCGGCGAGCAGCGCCTGGGTGCCGTCGAGCAGCAGGTTGCCGGTGCCGCCAATCATCATCGACTGTGCCGAGGTGACCAGCATGGTCGACGGTCCGGCGTGGAGTGCGGCCGAGATCACTGATTTCAAATCGGGCAGCGGCGCGCCAGCCATCCATTCCAGCTCGAAACGGTTGGGGGTGGCGATGTCGGCGATCGGCATCAGCCGGTCGCGCATGGCGACGGCGGTTGTTTCAGGCACGTAGAGGCCGCCGGAATCGCCCATCACCGGATCGCAGATGTAGACGGCATCAGGCGTCCTGGCCTTGACGGCGGCGACCAGCGAGGCGACGGCCTCGGCCTGGCCGGCTTCGCCGAGATAGCCCGACAGCACGGCGCCGACCTCGCCCAGCCATGGCGCGCGCTCGAGATCGGCCATCAGCGCCTTGAACTGGTCGAGCGGCGGCACGATGCGTGTCGCTCGCCCATGGCCGGGATGCCAGGGCAGCGTGACCGTGGGCACGGCCCATACCGGAAAGCCCAGCGTTTCCAGCGCAAACACGGCGGCACGGTTGCCGACCGAACCGCGCACGACATGGCTGGAAATGACGATGACCGCACGCGGCGCGTCGGTTTGCTCGGCGCTCATTGTTCTTTGATTCCTAACTGCCCCGGATGACGTAAAGCACAAGCCAGACCATCAGGCCCAGCGTCAGAAGCAGGCCGAGTGTTCGGCCAATGCGGGTGCCCCAGACTTCGATCGGATCGTCGCGGTCGGCATCGGCCGCGGAGACGTGGTCGCGCACGCCTTTCGTGGTCCGCGCCACAAACGAGGTGCCGGACGGATCCGTCTCGCGCGCAACGCGCTCGAGGATGCGGCGCGATTCGCTCTCGCTGTCGTGGCGTTCCGCCATGATGATGTCCCGTTTCGACCGGACCTTATCGCGTTCGCGCGGCCAATCACAGGGCCTTGCGACAGGGCAATGGATGCCGGGCCTGCTCAAGAGGTAGAGGCCGTTTTCTTGCGCGCTGATTGTGGTAATGCTTCGCATGCAACTTCTACCGAGGAACCCCATCATGCTTGCCCAGCGCCTTGCCAGACCATCGACATTCCGCACGCTGCCCGCCTTCCTGATGATGGCAATCGTGCTGCCGCTGCTTGCCGGCTGCGGCTACAACACGATCCCGACGGCGGAGGAAAACGCCAAGGCGGCCTGGAGCGAGGTGCTGAACCAGTACCAGCGCCGCGCCGATCTCATTCCCAATCTGGTCGAGACGGTCAAAGGCTATGCCTCGCATGAAAAGGACACGCTCGACGCGGTGGTCGAGGCACGCGCCAAGGCGACCCAGATCACGGTGACGCCGGAAACGCTGAAGGATCCCGAAGCCCTCAAGAAGTTCCAGGATGCCCAGGCCGGGCTGACCAGCGCGCTGTCGCGGCTGATCGCGGTGTCGGAGGCTTACCCCGACCTCAAGGCCAACCAGAACTTCCTGGCGCTGCAGGCGCAGCTCGAGGGCACCGAGAACCGCATCGCGGTGGCACGGCGCGACTACATCCAGGCGGTCAGGGACTATAATCTGACGCTGAAGACCTTCCCGTCGGTGCTGTGGGCGACCTTCTGGTTCCGCAGCAACGAGCCCTACGCCAATTTCACCGTCGACGAAGACAAGATGCAGCCGCCGAAGGTCGATTTCGGCACGAAGCAGGGCGGGTGATCGCCGGAGCCAAGCGTCGTGATGTTGCAGGCCGATGAGGGGCGGCACCGCATTCGCGTTCTCGCGTTTGCGCTCCTCATCCTTTTCCTCCCTCTAACCGCCTTCGCCGCCGATCTCCCGGCGCTCACGGGCCGTGTCGTCGACAATGCCGGTATCATTGATGCCGCGACCGAGGCGGCGCTGACGCAAAAGCTTGCCGACTTCGAGGCAAAGGGTTCCGACCAGATCGTCGTCGCCACGATTCCCAGCCTAGACGGCGAGGAGATCGAACCCTATGCCACCCGGCTGTTCCGCTTATGGAAACTCGGCCAAGCCAAGGAGAACAACGGCGTGCTGTTGCTGGTGGCGCTGAACGATCGCAAGATGCGCATCGAGGTCGGCTCTGGTCTGGAAGGCACGCTCACCAATCTGCAGAGCAAGCGGATCATCGAAAACGACATGGTGCCGGCTTTCCGCGCCGGCGATTTCTCCGGCGGCATTTCCAAAGCCGTTGACGACATTGTCATGGTGCTGGGAGGCAGCGGGTGACGACATGACCGCCTCCATCATCAGCCCCTCCCGGCACAGCCGTTTCGTGACCCTGACAGGCGCTGCCTTGTTGGCCATGGCGGTCTTGCTCGTCGGCTTCACAGCCTTCGCCGCGGACCTGCCGGCGCTCACGGGCCGCGTCGTCGACAATGCCGGCATCATCGATGCCGGCACCAAAGCGGCGCTGACGCAAAAACTCGCCGACTTCGAGACCAAGGGCTCGGACCAGATCGTCGTCGCCACCATCCCCAGCCTCGACGGCGAGGAGATCGAGCCCTACGCCAACCGGCTGTTCCGCTTCTGGAAACTCGGCCAGGCCAAGGAGAACAACGGCGTTTTGCTGCTGGTCGCGCCGAACGACCGCAAGATGCGCATCGAGGTCGGCTACGGGCTGGAAGGTACGCTGACCGACCTGCACACCAAGCTGATCATCGAAAACGATATGGTGCCGGCCTTCCGCGCCGGCGACTTCTCCGGCGGTATCTCGAAGGCCGTCGACGACATGGTCATGGTGCTGGAAGGCAATCCTGAGGAATTGGTGGCGCGCGGCGAGCGCAACCAGAAAGCACCGTTCAATACCGACAATCTGTTCTTTGCGGTGTTCATCGGTATCTGGGCGATCATCTTTTTCGGTAGCATGGCAGCCTCCATCCTGCCGCCGATCTTCGGCCAGAAGCTCGGGCCTGGACGCTATCGCTGGCTCGGCATGACCTTCGAGCCTGGCCGGCGCTCCTCAAGTGGCGGCTGGTCTTCTGGCAGTTCCGGCGGTGGCTGGTCTTCGGGCGGCGGTGGCGGTGGGTTTTCCGGCGGCGGCGGTTCGTCCGGCGGTGGCGGCTCCTCGGGAAGCTGGTGACGGCATGACGGCACGCAGCAACAGCCTGTCGAGGCCCGGCCATTTCACCCCGGCGATCCATGCTCTCCTGGCCGCGCTGGCGCTGCTTTCGTCCTGCTTCGCTGTTTTCGCCGCCGAGTTGCCGGCACTGACCGGCCGCGTCGTCGACAATGCCGGCATCATCGATGCCGCGACCAAGGCGGCGCTGACGCAAAAACTCGCGGATTTCGAGACGAAGGGCTCCGACCAGATCGTCGTGGCCACCATCCCCAGCCTCGATGGCGAGGAGATCGAACCCTACGCCAACCGGCTGTTCCGTTTCTGGAAACTCGGCCAGGCCAAGGAGAACAACGGCGTTTTGCTGCTGGTCGCGCCGAACGACCGCAAGATGCGCATCGAGGTCGGCTACGGGCTGGAAGGCACGCTGACCGACCTGCACACCAAGCTGATCATCGAAAACGACATGGTGCCGGCGTTCCGCGCCGGCGATTTCTCCGGCGGCATCTCGAAGGCCGTCGACGACATGGTCATGGTGCTGCAAGGCAATCCCGAAGAGCTGGAAGCGCGCGGCAAGCGCAATCCCGCCGACAGCAGCACCCCCATCGACCCGATCGTCGCGGTGTTCCTGATCCTGTGGGGCACGATGTTCTTCGGCGGCATCGCGATGGCGTTCCTGCCGCCGATGTTCGGCACCAAGCTTTCGCCGGGCGTGTATAGATGGCTGGGCATGACGTTTCGTTACGGTCGGGGGCCCAGCGGTTCGTCTGGCAGCAGCGGCTGGACAACGGGTTCGTCGGGCGGCGGCTGGTCGTCGGGAAGCTCCAGTAGTGGCTGGTCGTCCGGGTCAAGCAGCAGCGGCGGTGGGTTTTCGGGCGGCGGCGGCTCGTCCGGTGGTGGCGGTTCTTCAGGAAGCTGGTGAGACAATGGCAACACGACCGATCAGCCCGCAGGATCATGAGCGCATCGCCGATGCGATCCGCACCGCTGAAACCAGGACCGATGGCGAGATCTACTGCGTCGTCGCGCATGCCAGCGATGGCTATTTCGCCCCCGCCGCCTTGATGGCGACGCTTGGCATGCTGGTCGTCAGTCTCGCCGTTGCCTACGGGCTGGAGGCTTGGTGGCTCACCATCCGCCTGCCGCATTTCGTCATCGCCCAATTGCTGGCGCTGGCTTGCGTGCTGGCCCTGTTGTGGGCGTTGCCCGGCCTGCGCATCCATATGGTGCCGCGGCGCCTGCGCTATCAGGCGGCGCACGCCAATGCGATCAAGCAGTTCCTTGCCCGCAACGTCCACCGCACCACGGCGCGCACCGGCGTGCTGGTGTTCGTCTCGATCACTGAGCGCTACGCCGAGGTGGTCGCCGATTCGGGCATCGACGCCAAGGTCGGCCAGCATGTCTGGGACGGTGTGGTGCGCGATCTCACGGCGCACGCCGGCGACGACCGGCTTGCCGACGGCTTCGTCAAGGCGATCGAGCAGGTGGGGGCGGTGCTGGCCGAGCATTTCCCGGTTACCTCGGGCGATGCCAACGAGTTGGACGACCATCTGGTCGAAATCTGAAAAGCCTGCCTGCAAACGCTGCTCAGCCGGGCGCCTGACGCGGCTTTCTGCGCTTCCGATGCTCACGGACCCAAAAGTCCGCTGCGCTTCGGTTCTCGAAAGCCACGCCATCGGCCTCGGCTGAGCGCGTTTTCAGGCAGGCTTTCGCACGATGTCAGCAGTGTCATGATCGGCTGTGAGAAAGCGGTCGGCGAGCCGCCCGGACTCTTGCAATCGGGCGATGCGGGTTTATGGTTAACAAATCATGAATACGCTGACGATCGACATCCGAAAAGCCGACCCGCGCGACGCTGGCGCCATCGCCGAGGTGCACCTGGAAGCCTGGCGCGGCGCCTATTCCGGCATCATTCCGCACCGCACGCTGACATCGATGATCAACCGTCGCGGCGCCGATTGGTGGGCGAATGCGATTCGCCGCGCCGCCACCGTTCTGGTCGTCGAAATCGGCGGCACCATCGCCGGCTATGCGACGATCGGCAAGAACCGTGCCCGGGAGCTCAAGCAGCAAGGCGAGATCTACGAATTGTACCTGCGCCCGGAGTATCAAGGCATCGGTCTCGGCCGTCGCCTGTTTTCGGCAGCCAGGGCGCGCCTCGCCGACCATGGCCTGAAGGGCATGGTGGTCTGGGCACTGGAAGACAATCAGAATGCGCTGGCCTTCTATGAGGGTGCCGGCGGCCGCGATGTCGCCGAGGGTGTCGAGATCTTCGAGCAGAAAGCGCTGAAGAAGGTCGCCTTCGTCTGGGAATGACAGCTTGGGGATGATCGCGGAAGCCAAAGCCGATACGCCGTGCGTATCCCAGTGAAATCACGACGCTGAAACATCTTGTGCCGATGATTGAACGCGTCGGATGGCATCGCGTCTCGCCTGACGTCTTCGAATACGATTCGCCGCATTGCGCCATTCTGCGCCGCCCGCTATCTCCTCCCCAACCGAGAGAGGGACAAAACCATGCGCATCGAAGCCATAGCCATCGGAAAGAATCCGCCTGAGGACATCAACGTCATCATCGAAGTGCCGATCGGCGGCGAGCCGATCAAGTACGAGATGGACAAGGAGGCCGGCACGCTGTTTGTCGACCGCTTCCTGCACACCTCGATGCGTTATCCCGGCAATTACGGCTTCGTGCCGCACACGCTGTCAGGTGACGGCGATCCGATCGACGTGCTGGTCTGCAACACGCGCGCGCTGGTGCCGGGCTGCGTCATCAATGTCAGGCCGATCGGCGTGCTGGTGATGGAAGACAATGCCGGCCAGGACGAAAAGGTCATCGCGGTTCCGTCGCCGAAGCTGACGCTGCGCTACGAAAACGTCACCGAATACACGCATCTGCCTGAAATCACGCGCCAGCAGGTGCAGCACTTCTTCGAGCACTACAAGGATCTCGAGCCCGGCAAATGGGTCAAGATCGAAGGCTGGCACGATTCCAAATATGCCAAGAAGATGATCGTCGACGCGATCGCACGGGCGAAGGCGAGCAAGTAGCGCTCAATTATCGACCCGGCCGAAAGGCGGCACATTGCCGATGACGGTGTGCCGGTCCTTGCCGCAGGCGAAGGTTCGCGCCTTCTCGTCGGCAAGTTTTCGCGCCTGGTCGTTGGCTTGCGGGTTGCCGGTGGCCAGGACAAGGCCGACCGTGCAGCTTTCTCGCGCATCCATCTGGCCGACCTTGGCGACAAGCAGCACGTCGGTCGATTTGTTCGCGTCCTCGCCATTGCTGATTGAGCGGCGGTGGATGACCGCGAAGGGCACGGCCTTGTCGCCTGTGGTTTCAATGCGCCATTCGACCTTGGTTCCGGACGAATTGAAGCCTGAAAAACTCTCCCACGCCGACGTCATGTCGCCACCGGGCGGAAACCCGTAGAACAGCGATTCACGGGCGTCGTCATAGGCGATCAGCACCGGATAACCGCGATAGCCCGAGCAGGCTAGCTCGGCCCAGTCACCGTCGCCTTCCTCGGCCTGCGCGTAGGTCACGCAATCCTTCTTCGAGTCGAGATCGGTGTAGGCGCTGGATATGTCGCCGGCGTGCGCCACCTGGCAGAGACCGGCGAGGGCAAGCGGGATCAGAATGGCACGCATGACGGACACCTCCGGTTCGGGCCGGAGCAGCGTACCGCCAATTGCTATTTCTTCAAACTCGCTTCGATCAGCAGATCGGCGTTGCGGGCCACCGACTGCGCCGGTCCGCCGAGGCCGAACAACTGGCCGCTGATATAGGCGCCTTCGATGAGGAGCAGCAGCCCGTCACCCAGCGTGTCTGCGTCTTCCGCCCCCATCGCGGCGGCCATGGCGCGCAGCCGGCGGCGCAATTCCTGCTTGTTGGCCTCGCTGACGACGCGGGCCGGATGGCTGTGTTCGGGATACTCGACCGCTGCATTGGTCATGCCGCAGCCGCGATAGTCGGCCACTTGCGTGCGCTTGCCGATGCGGGTCAGGAAAGCCTTGATCTGCGTGCGCGGGTCGCCGGGATGGGCTTCCACCGCCTCGTCGAAACGCTCCCAGTATTCAAGATCGTATTGCCGGAGATAGGAAGCGGCCAATTCGTCCTTGGAGGGAAAGCTTCGATAGAGGCTGGGTTTGGTGACGCCGGCGCGCTTGACGATCTCGTCGACGCCGATCGCCCTGATGCCGCGCCGGTAGAACAGGTCATAGGCGACATCGAGGATCTTCTTGGCGGCCTTGGGTGGCGCCGATGCATGACCTTCGCTGATGGTTAGTTCAATATTTTTGTCCGTTGGCATCATGTGACTCGATTGACGTGTACCGATCGGTACGTGTACACGTTCCCATCTTGCAACGTACCGGTCAGTAACATGATAGCTCAGTCCCGTCCCTTTGGCCAGCGCTACGCGTTCGTCGTGGTCGGCGTCATCTTCCTTTGCCTGCTGGTCGCGGCCGGGCTGCGCTCCGCACCCTCGGTCATGATGCTGCCGCTCGAAAACAGCTTCGGCTGGCGGCGCGACATCGTCTCGCTGGCCGCCGGCGTCGGCATCCTGCTCTATGGTCTGACCGGTCCATTCGCCGCCGCGCTGATGGAAAGGATCGGGCTGCGCCGCACGCTGCTTGCCTCGCTGGTGATCATGTCGGGCTCGACGGCGCTCAGCCTGCTGATGACCAAGCCCTGGCATCTCTTCATCACCTGGGGTGTGTTTTCCGGCATCGGCTCCGGCGCGGTCGCCAGCGTGCTTGGCGCCACCATCGTCAATCGCTGGTTCAAGACCAATCGCGGTCTCGTCATGGGGCTGATGTCGGCCTCCAGTGCGTCGGGCATGCTGGTGTTCCTGCCTCTGATCGCTGCTTTGGCGCAATCGGGCGGCTGGCAGCCGGTTGTCATTGCGGTCGCGATCGCCACTGCAGCCATGATACCGCTGGTCTGGCTGCTGGTGCCGGAGCGGCCGGCCTCGATTGGTATGGTGCGTTATGGCGCCGAGGCCGATGACGTGCCGCCGACATCGCCGGCATCGCAAGGCAATTTCCTCGCCCACACGCTCAACACGCTGCGCCGCGCCGCCGGCACAAGGGTGTTCTGGTATCTGTTCGCCACCTTCTTCGTTTGCGGCTTCACCACCAATGGGCTGGTCGGCACGCATCTGATCGCCTTCTGCGGCGATATGGGCATCGGCGAGGTGCAGGCCGCCGGCCTGTTGTCGATGATGGGCATTTTCGACCTGATCGGCACGACATTGTCGGGCTGGCTCACCGACCGTTTCGATCCGCGCAAGCTGCTCGGCGTTTATTACGCCATCCGCGGCCTGTCGCTGATCTACCTGCCCTATTCCGGCTTCTCGGCGACCAGCCTGATCATCTTCGCCGTGCTCTACGGCCTCGACTGGATCGCCACCGTGCCGCCGACACTGCGGCTCGCCAATGAAGCATTCGGCGACCGCAGCGGCCCGATCGTGTTCGGCTGGATCGTTGCCGGCCATCAGGTGGGTGCGGCCACGGCTGCTGCCTTCGGCGGCACCATGCGCGAGCTGCAGGGCAATTACGAACTGGCCTTCCTGATTGCAGGCATGACGGCGATCGCCGCGGCCTGTATCTCGCTGCTGATCAACACCAGCCGGCCGGCCTTCGATCCGGAACCGCAGGCGGCTTGAGGCGCATCAATATTCAGGTGAGGCCGGCCTGCAAACGGCGGCTTCCCTGCGCTTCCGGTGCTCACGTACGAAAAGTACGCTCCGCTCCGGTTCTCGGAAGTCACCGTTTTCGACTCGGCCTGACCTGAATCTCAACGCGCCTCAGCGTGTAAGCACAGGCGCGAGGCGTCTCAATCCGGGTAGCAGACCATCGGAATGTTCGGCCACACGGCGCTGTCGCAGTTGGCGCTGGCTTGTCTCTGCTTGAAGGCGGTACTGACCGGTCCCGTAACCATCGGGTCAACGCCATCAGGCGCATCGGCATAGGCCTGTTCGGCGGTCTGGGTGTCGGCCTGCCCAACAGCGCGCGCGCCCTTCTGCGTCGCGGCAGCCGACTGCGCAGCGTTGGCCGCCAGCAGTAAGGCAAAGGCCACGGATGCGATGAGTGGCCAAAATCGGTTGAGTTTGTCGGTCATGATGGTCGAACTGCCCGGGCCCTCAAAGGTTCCCGCCTTGGTTAACAAAATCATCTCACACGCAGATGCTTAAGATTTGATGAGTATTTGGTGTCGCGCGTCCTCTTTCGCAACTGCGAAAAACCCTGTATGAGCCGCGCAACCGAAAGAGGCAGCGCCTTTTGGCCTGCTGCCTGCAACGCTTCCGAGACCAGAACATGAAAATTCGTAATATCGCGATCATCGCGCACGTCGACCATGGAAAAACCACCCTCGTCGACCAATTGCTGCGGCAATCCGGCTCCTTCCGCGACAATCAGCGCGTCGCCGAACGCGCCATGGATTCCAACGACCTCGAAAAGGAACGCGGCATCACCATCCTGGCCAAGGCGACCTCGGTCGACTGGAAGGACACGCGCATCAACATCGTCGACACGCCCGGCCACGCCGATTTCGGCGGCGAAGTCGAGCGCATCCTGTCGATGGTGGATTCGGCCATCGTGCTGGTCGACGCCGCCGAAGGGCCGATGCCGCAGACCAAGTTCGTCGTCGGCAAGGCGCTCAAGGTCGGCCTGAAGCCGATCGTCGTCATCAACAAGATCGACCGTCCGGACGCCCGCCATGTCGAGGTGGTCAACGAAGTGTTCGACCTGTTCGCAGCGCTCGACGCCACCGATGACCAGCTCGATTTCCCGATTCTCTACGGCTCGGGCCGCGATGGCTGGGTCTCCGAGAACCCGGAGGGCCCGAAGGATCAGGGCCTGGCGCCGCTGTTCGACCTCGTCATCAAGCATGTGCCGGAGCCGACCGTTCATCCCGGCCCGTTCCGCATGATCGGCACCATCCTGGAAGCCAACCCGTTCCTTGGCCGCATCATCACCGGCCGCATCGAGAGCGGCACGCTGAAGTCGAATCAGGCGGTCAAGGTGCTGCACCATGACGGCACCCAGATCGAAACCGGCCGCATTTCCAAGATACTTGCCTTCCGTGGCCTCGAGCGCCAGCCGATCGAGGAAGCCCAGGCGGGCGACATCGTCGCCATTGCCGGCCTGTCCAAGGGCACAGTCGCCGATACGTTCTGCGACATGGCGGTGACCGAGGCGCTGCATGCGCAGCCGATCGATCCGCCGACCGTGACCATGTCCTTCCTCGTCAACGATTCACCGCTCGCCGGCACCGAAGGCGACAAGGTGACCAGCCGCGTCATCCGCGACCGCCTGTTGCGCGAAGCCGAAGGCAATGTCGCGCTGAAGATCGAGGAATCGCCCGACAAGGATTCGTTCTTCGTCTCCGGCCGCGGCGAATTGCAGCTGGCCGTGCTGATCGAGACGATGCGCCGCGAAGGTTTTGAAATCGCCGTGTCGCGTCCGCGCGTCGTCATGCAGAAGGGCGAGAACGGCGAATTGCTGGAGCCGGTTGAGGAAGTCGTCATCGACGTCGACGAGGAGCATGCCGGCATCGTCGTGCAGAAGATGTCGGAGCGTAAGGCCGAGATGGTGGAACTGCGCCCCTCCGGCGGCAACCGCCAGCGCATCGTCTTCCACGCGCCGACACGCGGCCTGATCGGCTACCAGTCGGAACTGTTGACCGACACTCGCGGCACCGCCGTGATGAACCGGTTGTTCCACGCCTATGAACCGTACAAGGGCGAATTGCCGGGCCGCACCAATGGCGTGCTGATTTCCAACGAACAGGGCGAGGCTGTGGCCTACGCCATGTGGAACCTGGAAGACCGCGGCCCGATGGTCATCGATCCGGGCGTCAAGGTCTATCAGGGCATGATCATCGGCATCCACTCCCGCGACAACGACCTTGAGGTCAATGTCCTCAAGGGGAAAAAACTGACCAACATCCGTGCCGCCGGCAAGGACGAGGCGGTCAAGCTCACCCCGCCGATCCGCATGACGCTGGAACGCGCGCTGGCCTGGATCCAGGACGACGAGCTGGTCGAGGTGACGCCCAAGACCATCCGTCTGCGCAAGCTCTATCTCGACCCGAACGAGCGCAAGCGTTTCGAGAAGTCGGCCAAGGTGGTCGGCGCGGCGTAAATTTTCTGACTTCTGATTGTGTATGAGAGGGGCGGAGCATTTGATGCTTCGCCCCTCTCTCGTTCACCCGCCGGCCGCGCATATGATGGCTTGGTGATCCGGCTCGCCAGCCAGATCGATGCGGATCGTTGTTCTGGTGCGGGCCGGCTTGCGCAAGGCTTTGGCTCCTTCCGGATCGACGGCCAGCAGGTGCCGCTCCTCCAGCGCCTGAAGCCGCGACCGCGAAATGCCGAGTTCATTGGCAAGCAAGCGGTCGAGCCGGAGTGATGTCGGCATTTCCAGTCCAAGCTGGAGTTCCAGAACCGCCGCGCTTTCCCTGGCGCCGAGCAACCGCTTATGCACGGAGACATCGGCAAACTCCTCGACCCGCCCCACCTGGTTGCGCAAGGCGACGATGTCGAAGGCGTGGCGCCGCGCCAGTCCCGGATCATTGCTTTCGAGCGCCTGCAGCAGCGCCGGCTCGATGTCGCGGCGGTTGCAGCGTTCGAAAATGCCGAGATTCCAGGAATTGTCACAGTCGACGCAGCGATAGATGAGCCAGACGTCGATGCGCTTGCCGTTGGCGTTGACGCGGAATTTTCCGCTGCAGCGATAGGCCTTCACGCCGCCGCAGCGATTGCAGTTGATCAGGGGTTGAGGTGCGATTGCAGGCGTGATCGCCCAGTGGATACGCAGAATAGAAGACATGCCGGTAAGCCCTTCCCGTCGGGAAGTTCATCAGGTCGGCACTATCGAGATGCCCGTGCAGGCGCGGCGTGGCGGTAGGCTGCGGAGATTGTGACGTCAGGTGTCGCTGGCGGAAAGCGCGCGACAGCGGTTCAGCAGTGCCAAACCGGTCTCGAACCGCCGCCCAGAAGAACACATGAACATGAAACAGGCACCACGAATGCGGCGCCATGCAAGTGTGTCGGGGGAGTTGACGAGACCGGCGGTTACTGGGGCAAAGTGAAGCTCGAAATTGTTTCGCGGCGGGTCTTCTAGCCGCGAGATGCAGTGTCTGCAAGGGGACTTCGCAAGCCCTGGGTTCCTCACCCCACGGGAGTGGGGGAGAGGTGGCTCGGCGAAGCCGAGACGGAGAGGGGGAAGGCTCGGTGTTCACAAGAATTCGGAGCAGACTCACCAGCGCCGCAGCCCCCTCTCCGACCGCTTCGCGGCCACCTCTCCCCCGCTTTGCGGGGGCGAGGCACCCAAGCCTTGGTGTGTCAGCGCCAATGGTCCGTATCTGGTTGCCTTTGCCAGAGCCGCAGCTGTCGAGTATTTGTGGTTGATCGAGCCCTGACGCAGAGACCCCCGCCATGCACCTCACCTCGCTGCTGATCTTCGCCGCCGCCTTGTTCGTCGCCGCCGGCTCGCCTGGTCCATCGATCGCCGCACTCGTCGCCCGTGTCATCTCGAAGGGCTTTCGCGACGTGTTTCCGTTCCTGCTCGCCATGTGGATCGGCGAGGGCATCTGGCTGTCGCTGGCGGTGTTCGGCCTGGCTGTGGTGGCGCAGACTTTTCACTTCGCCTTTGTTGTCGTGAAATGGGTGGGTGTCGCCTATCTCGCATACCTCGCCTGGAAGATGTGGACGGCGCCTGTCGACGCGAAGGAAGGCGAGATGCCGCGCGAAGATTCGGCGATCAAGCTGTTTTTCGCCGGCATGGCCGTGACGCTCGGCAATCCCAAGATCATGATGTTCTATCTGGCGCTGCTGCCGACCATCATCGACCTCGCCTCGGTCAGCATCGTCGGCTGGGTCGAGCTGACGGCGACCATGGCCGTGGTGCTGATCGCCATCGATCTCGCCTGGGTGCTCGCCGCCTCGCAGGCGCGCAAGCTGTTGAAGAGCAAGCGCGCCATGAAGATCGCCAACCGGATCAGCGCCACGACGATGGCGGGTGCTGCGGCGGCGATCGCGGCACGATCCTGAGGCGAAGCGTCAGCCCATCATATTGATGATCGGCGCGATCTCGACGTTGCAGTTTGGCATGGCCAGCATCGGGCAGCCTTTGGCCTTCTCCGCGGCATCGTCGATATCCCTGGCTTCGATGATCGAGTAGCCGCCGGTCGGGTTGCTGCCGCCATTGTTTTCTATCTTGCCACCGGGCAGGACGGTCTTCGACATGCCGACCGGATTGCCCGGGTCGACAACAGCCGAGCCCAGTTGTCCAAACCAGCCGGTCCAGGCGTCCGTCATCGCCTTTCGCTCGGCATCGCTCGTCGGCATCTTGCCGGAGCCGTGATAGACGTAGAGAAACTGCGCCATGTTCTCCTCCCTTGATGAGCGGCATTGAACCGGCATGCGGTCATGCCGCGCACCGATCATCGGACCAAACTGGCGGAGAAGCAACGAGAATGCGCGACTGCTAATATATGGTGCGTCGAGCGGTAGCTGCGATCCGCTACCTTGCCATGGCGTGGTATTCGTCGTTCGGCCGCATATCGATTGCCGCCGCCACCCGGTTCGACATGTTGAAGAAGGCTGCGGCCGAGGCGATGTCCCAGATGTCGCGGTCGGTAAAGCCGGCTTGACGCAGGGCGGCCCTATCAGCTTCAACAATCCTGGCGGGCTCCTCGGTCAGCTTGACGGCGAATTCGAGCATTGCGGTCTGTTTCGGTGACAGATCGGCGGCGCGGAGATTCATAACCATCATCTCGCCGAGGGCCGGATCGCCGGACAGTTGGCGCACCGCCGCGCCATGCGCGGTCAGGCAGTAGTAGCAATGGTTGATCGAGGAAACAGTGACCGCGATCATCTCGCGTTCCAGCTTCGACAGGCCTGATTCACCCAGCATCAAATCATTGTACATGTCGGTGAAGGCGCGCAGCTTCTTGTCGTCGAAGGCGTAGGCCTTGAGCACGTTGGGAACCAGGCCAAGCTTCTCCTCGCATTTGGCGAAATAGGCCTTTGTTGCGTCACTCAGCTCTCCTGAGGCCAGATTGAGCGCGGTGATTTTGCCGGTCATGGGTCGTTTCTCCTCTTTGGGCGGTGGCTTGTCGTCGAATTCCGATAATTCTTGGCAAGCCGTCAAACCTTTGTCGCCAAACAGCGGTCATCTGCTACGATAGTCGTAAAAGCATTCGACGGGAGGGAATAGCGTCATGGCCAGCGTGAAATCCGCAGCTAAGCCGAAGAAAAAAGCCACAGCAGCATCAAAAGCGGAGGAAAGGCCAGCCAGGCTTGCTGACTACCTGCTCGCCCGTGCGCCGGCGGAAGACATCGCCACCTATGAAGCGGCCGACCTCGAACGCGCCGCCGAACTCGCCGGCCGGGCGGTCGCCGCCCACAAGAAGGGCGCGTGCGTCGTTGCCGTCGAGACCGATTCGGGCGTTGTCCGCGAGGGCCGGCCGGTCACGGTCATCACCGTCGTCAACGACAACATGCCGTTCCTGTTCGATTCCATCCTCGGCGAGATCACCGAGACATCAGGCGAACCGACCCTGGTCACCCACCCGGTCATCACCGTTCGCCATGGCAAACGCGGTGTCGAGGAAATCCTCGGCGACGGCAATTTCGCCAAGGACGACAGCAATCACGACCGGCTGAGCGTCATCCACGTCCATATTCCGCGGCTGACGGCGGAGGCGGCGAACGGCTTGACCGAGCGGTTGCGCAAGATGCTCGGCCAGGTGCACGCCGCCGTCCACGACTGGAAGCCGATGCTGGCCCGGCTCGACCAGGCGATCTCGGAGTTCCGCTATTCGGCGGTGCCGCTCGACAAGAACAGCGTTGCCGAGGCGATCGCCTTCCTGGAATGGCTGCGCGACGACAATTTCACTTTCCTCGGCATGCGCGAGTTCAAATACTCCGG
The DNA here is from genome assembly GCF_056402975.1 of Mesorhizobium sp. P3_A9. Classification (NCBI taxonomy): domain Bacteria; kingdom Pseudomonadati; phylum Pseudomonadota; class Alphaproteobacteria; order Hyphomicrobiales; family Phyllobacteriaceae; genus Mesorhizobium; species Mesorhizobium sp. P3_A9. The sequence continues at coordinate 92,787 of NZ_JBFUGJ010000001.1, forward strand.
CGGCGAGGAAAGCGGTAATCTGGAGCGCGCCGACAAGCCCGGCCTTGGCATCCTCAGCGACCCCGACGTGCTGGTGCTGCGGCGCGGTACCGAAGCGGTGACGACAACGCCCGAAATCCGCGCCTTCCTGCATGGGCCGGAGCCGCTGATCGTCACCAAGGCCAACGCCAAGTCTTCCGTGCACCGCCGCATCTATCTCGATTACATCGGCGTCAAGACCTACACCCCTAAGGGTGCGCTTGCGGGCGAATTGCGCATGGTCGGCCTGTTCACCTCGACCGCCTACACGCGTTCGGTGATGAAGATCCCGTATCTGCGGTCAAAGGCCGAAACCATCATCGCCAAATCCGGCTTCGACCGGCACGATCATTCCGGCAAGGCGCTGATCAACGTGCTGGAGAGCTATCCGCGCGACGAACTTTTTCAGGTGCCGGTGCCGATCCTGCGCAAGCACGCCGCGGCCATTCTCGGCCTGGTCGAACGTCCGCGGGTGCGGGCTCTGGTGCGCGCCGACCAGTTCGACCGTTTCGTCTCGATCCTCGTCTTCGTGCCGCGCGACCGTTACGACAGCGTCGTGCGCGAGAAGATCGGCGCCTATCTGAAAACCGTGTTCGAGGGCCGGCTGTCGGCCTATTACCCGGCCTTCCCTGAAGGCGGGCTGGCGCGCGTGCATTTTATCATCGGCCGCTCCGGCGGCAAGACGCCGAAGGTCGAGCAGATGACGATCGAGGCGGCGATCCGCGACATCGTGCGGACCTGGGAAGATGCCCTTGCCGACGCGGCGGACGCCGGTGGCGGCGATCAGGCGCTAAAGGCGATTGCCGCAAGGCTGCCGGAAAGCTACCGCGACTCGTTCAGCGCCGCGGTGGCGCTGACTGACGCCGGGCGCATCGCCAAAATCAGCGCGGCCAATCCGATCGCCATCGACTATTATCGCCATGCCGAGCAGAAGCCGCATCAGGCGGCGCTGAAGATCTATCATCATGGCTCACCGGTGGCGCTGTCGCGGCGTGTGCCGGTGCTGGAAAACATCGGCTTCCGCGTCATCAGCGAGCGCACCTTCGAGGTCGGCGACGAGCAGTCCGGCTTGGTCTTCATCCACGACATGGAACTGGAGAACAGTTACGGCAAACCGATCGACCTTAGCGATGGCGGCGCACTGTTCGAGGACGCGTTCCTGTCGGTCTGGCGCGGCGACGTCGACAATGACGGCTATAACGGCCTTGCCCAGACGGCTGGCCTGTGGTCGGGCGAGATCACCATCCTGCGCGCCTATGGCCGCTATCTGCAGCAGGTCGGCATTCCGCAAAGCCAGGATTTCATCGCCGCGGCGCTCAACCGCTATCCTGACATCGCGCGCGGCCTGCATGCGCTGTTCATCGCAAGGCTTGGGCCGACGGCCGAGGGCGAAGGCGTGGTGGCGGCAAAGCATCTCAAGGCCAAGATAAGGGATGCGCTGGAGGATGTGCCCAATATCGATGACGACACCATCATCCGCCGCTACCTCAATCTGATCGAGGCCTCGCTGCGTACCAATCATTTCGTTGCCGATACGAAAGCGAAAGGCCAGTCGCTGGCGATCAAGCTCGAATCGCAGGCGGTCGAAGGGCTGCCGGCGCCGCGACCGTGGCGCGAGATTTTCGTCTACGGTTCTGAAGTCGAGGGCCTGCATCTGCGCTTCGGCCCGGTGGCGCGCGGCGGCCTGCGCTGGTCGGACCGGGCCCAGGACTACCGCACCGAGGTGCTTGGCCTGGTCAAGGCGCAGCAGGTCAAGAACGCCGTCATCGTTCCGGTCGGCGCCAAGGGCGGCTTCTTCCCCAAGCGCCTGCCGGCGGGCGGCAGCCGCGACGCGATCTTCGAGGCCGGCACCTCGGCCTACAAGAACTTCGTCTCCAGCCTGTTGTCGATCACCGACAATATCGGCCTGGACGGCGTTATCCCGCCGGCCGGCGTGGTGCGCCGGGACCAGGACGATCCCTATTTCGTCGTCGCCGCCGACAAGGGTACGGCGACCTTCTCCGATACCGCCAACGCCATCTCCGAGAAGCATGGCTTCTGGCTCGACGACGCCTTCGCCAGCGGCGGCTCGGCCGGCTACGACCACAAGAAGATGGGCATCACCGCCAAGGGCGCCTGGGAAGCGGTCAAACGGCATTTCCGCGAGATCAACCGCGACATCCAGACCTCGCCCTTCACCGTCGTCGGTGTCGGCGACATGTCGGGCGACGTGTTCGGCAACGGCATGCTGTTGTCGCCGCAGACCAGGCTGATCGCCGCCTTCGACCATCGCGACATCTTCATCGATCCCGATCCGGATCTGGCGGCCTCGATGGCCGAGCGCGAGCGCATGTTCGCTCTCGCCCGTTCGAGCTGGCAGGACTATGACAAGTCGAAGCTGTCGGAAGGCGGCGTCATCGTCTCGCGCAGCCAGAAGTCGATCACCTTGCCTGCCGCGGCAGCGGCGGCAATCGGCCTTGCCAAGACCACCGCGACGCCGGCCGAGATCATGACCGCCATCCTCAAGGCGCCGGTCGACCTGTTGTGGTTCGGCGGCATCGGCACGTATCTGCGGGCATCGACCGAAACCAACGCCGAGGTCGGCGACCGCGCCAATGATGCCATCCGCATCACAGCGCTCGACGTGCGCGCCAAGGTGATTGGCGAGGGCGCCAATCTCGGCGTCACGCAGCGGGCGCGTATCGAATTCGGGCTGGCCGGCGGCCGCAACAATTCCGACGCCATCGACAATTCGGGCGGCGTCAATTGCTCCGACGTCGAGGTCAACATCAAGATCGCGCTGGCGTCGGCGATGCGCAAGGGGTCGCTGACGCGTCCGGCCCGCAACAAGCTGCTGGCCGAGATGACCGACGAGGTCGGCGGGCTGGTGCTGTCCAACAATTACGAACAGACGCTGGCGCTTTCGATCGCCCGCAAGCGCGGCCTTGCCGACATCGCGCATCAGAGCCGTTTCATGACGGCGCTGGAAGCGCGCGGCCTGCTCGACCGTGTGGTCGAGACGCTGCCGTCACCGTCCGCACTCGCTGAGCGCGAGGCGCGTGGCGAGCCGCTGACCCGGGCCGAACTCGGCGTGCTGCTCGCCTATGCCAAGATCGTGCTGTTTTCCGACATCGTCGCCAGCGACGTGCCGGACGATGCGCATTTCGACCGCGACCTGATGGGCTATTTCCCGGACCGGATGGCGAAGAAATACGCCGCCGAAATCCACGGCCACAGGCTGCGCCGCGAGATCATTGCCCGCGTCATCGCCAATGATCTGGTCAATCGCGGCGGCCCGTCCTTCGTCAACCGGCTGCAGGAAGCCACGGGGCGCACCGCCGCCGACGTGGTGCGCACCTTCGCCGTGGTGCGTGACGGCTTTGCGCTGCCGGCGCTCTACCGCGAGATCGACGCGCTCGACAACCAGATCGACGGCCAGGTGCAGCTCGATCTCTACCAGATGGTGAGCCGGCTGATCTACGTGACCAGCGGCTGGTATCTGAAGAACGACGCCGGCACGGCCCCACTCGGCCAGCGCATCGCCGAACTGCAGGACGCCCGCAAGGCGCTCGAGCCGAAGCTCGCTTCGCTGCTGCCGGCCTTCTCGCGCGAGCGGATCGAGGAGAAGCGGCACGGGCTGTTCAAGGCCGGCGCGCCCGAAAAACTCGCCGAGCAGCTGGCGCTGAGCGAGGTGGCGGAATTGATCCCCGACATCGCGCTGACCGCGCGGATGGCAAATGCCGAGATCGTCGCCGCGGCCAAGGCGTTCTTCGCCGTCAGCGATGCCTTCCGCATCCCGCGTGTCGAGGACGCGGCACGCTCGATAACGCCATCGGATTATTATGACCAGCTGGCACTGTCGCGGGCGACCGACACGATCGGCGCGGCGCGGCGCGGCATCGCGGTGGCGGCACTCACCGGCCATGCCAAGACGGCGGACCCGGTGGCAGCCTGGCTGGAAGCCGGCGGTGAGAGGGTGGCACGCATCCGCGAGCGGCTGCAGGCGCTGACCGAAGGCGGCGACATCACCGTGTCGCGGCTGTCGGTGGCGTCCGGGCTGATGAGCGATCTGACGGGGATGTGAGGCTCGAACGCTTGGGTTCCTCGCCCCCGCCAGAGCGGGGGAGAGGTGGCCGCGAAGCGGTCGGAGAGGGGGCTTCGTAGGGTGAAGACCTTTCTTCAGGATAGGACGGCGCATTCCCCCTCTCCGTCTCGGCTTCGCCGAGCCACCTCTCCCCCACTCCCGTGGGGGCGAGGAACCCAAGAGCAATGAACGGCGGCGCGATGCTTGTCATTTGCATGCGTATCGGAAACATGCAGACATGGCGCCCGATGCGGGGGCGGGCGGGGGAATCATCATGGCGGTAGAAACAGTGCAGCGTGCGTCCGGGCGCGGCATCTGGGGATGGATGTTCTTCGACTGGGCGGCGCAGCCGTTCTTTACGGTCGTCACCACCTTCATCTTCGGTCCCTATTTCGTTTCGCGCATGGCGAGCGATCCCAACACCGGCCAGGCCGTCTGGGGTTATGGTATTGCCGCGGCCGGGTTGGTCATCGCGATACTGTCGCCGATCCTCGGCTCGATCGCCGACCAGACCGGGCCGCGCAAGCCGTGGATCGCCTTCTTTGCCGCGATCAAGATCTGCAGTCTCATCCTGCTGTGGTTCGCCGCCCCGGGCTCGAACCTGTTCCTGGTCGTGGCGCTGTTCTCGCTGGCCTCGGTGGCGGCGGAATTCTCCACCGTGTTCAACGATTCCATGATGCCGCGGCTGGTGCCGAAGAGCGAGATCGGCCGCATCTCCAACACGGCTTGGGGCCTCGGCTATCTCGGTGGCATGATCGCGCTGATCTTCGTCGTCACCTGTCTCGCGGGCTCACCGGAGACCGGCAAGACGATCATCGGCATCGACCCGCTGTTCGGGCTCGACCCGAAGCTCGGCGAGGATGCGCGCGCCACCGGGCCGCTGTCTGCCGGCTGGTACTTCCTGTTCATCCTGCCGATGTTCTTCTTCACCCCGGACGCCATCAAGGGCATTCCGATCGGGCCGGCGGTGCGCGAGGGCCTGTCGGAATTGAAATCGACACTGGCGGAGGTGCGCAAACGCGGCGGCATCTTCCGCTTCCTGGTTGCCCGCATGATCTACCAGGACGGCGTCAACGCGCTGCTGGCGCTCGGCGGCACCTTCGCGGCCGGCATGTTCCACTGGTCGATCACCGAGATCGGCATGTTCGGCATCATCCTCAACGTCGTTGCCATCTTCGGCTGCTGGATCGCGGCCCGGCTCGACACCGCGCTTGGCTCCAAGGCAGTGGTGATGATTTCGCTTGTCTTGCTGTCGATCGCCACCGTCGGCGTCGTTTCGACCGGCCCGGGCTTCACGCTGCTCGGCCTGATCCAGCTCTCGACCACCGACTCGGGCGGCCTGTTCGGCACGGCGGCCGAGAAGGCCTACATCATGTATGGGCTGCTGATCGGGCTCGCTTTCGGCCCCGTGCAGGCGTCGTCGCGCTCCTACATGGCGCGCAGCGTCACGGCGGCGGAATCGGGCCGCTATTTCGGCATCTACGCACTGGCCGGACGCGCGACCAGCTTCCTGGCGCCGTTCATGGTGGCGACCATCACCGCGCTCAGCGATTCGGCGCGGCTCGGCATGGCGGTGATTATCCTGTTCTTGGCGATCGGCATGGCGATTTTGGTTCGCACTCCGTATCCGGCGGACCAGCCGGTGGAGTAGCGCTTCTTCCCTTCCCCCCTTGTGGGGGAAGGTGTCGCCGAAGGCGACGGATGAGGGGTGTTCCAGGGAACACCAACGCCTCACTCCGCTGGAACACCCCTCAACCGTCTCGGCGCTGCGCGCCGATCCACCTTCTCCCACAGGGGGAGAAGGAAGGAGCCTAATGCCTGAAGTGCCTAACCCCCGTAAACACCATGGCGATGCCATGTTCATCGGCAGCGGCGATGACGTCCTTGTCGTTCATCGAGCCGCCGGGCTGGATCACGGCGGTGGCGCCGGCTGCGACTGCGGCAAGCAGGCCATCGGCGAAGGGGAAGAAGGCGTCGGAGGCGACCACCGAGCCCTTGGTCAGCGGCTCAGCCATGCCGGCCGCTTCTGCGGCATCGAGCGCCTTGCGGGCGGCGATGCGGGAGGAATCGACCCGGCTCATCTGGCCGGCGCCGATGCCGACGGTGGCGCCGTCCTTGACATAGACGATGGCATTCGACTTGACGTGCTTGGCGACGCGGAAGGCGAATTTGAGATCGGCCATTTCGGCCGGTGTCGGCGCCCGCTTGGTCACCACCTTCAGCTCGAGATCGTCGACCACGGCATTGTCGCGGCCCTGGACGAGCATGCCGCCGGCGACGGATTTGACCGTCGTGCCGGGCGAGCGCGGATCCGGCAGGCCACCGGTGACCAGCAGACGCAGGTTCTTCTTCGCCGCAACGATTGCCGCCGCCTCGTCGGTCGCGTCGGGCGCGATGATGACCTCGGTGAAGGTTTTCACGATCTCCTGCGCTGCTTCCGCGTCGAGGGTGCGATTCACAGCGACGATGCCGCCGAAGGCTGACACCGGGTCGCAGGCCAGCGCCTTGGCGTAGGCAGCCTTGAGCGAGGTGCCCTCGGCGACGCCGCACGGGTTGGCGTGCTTGATGATGGCGACAGCGGCGGAGCGGGCAGGATCGAACTCGCCGGCCAGTTCGAAGGCGGCGTCGGTGTCGTTGATGTTGTTGTAGGACAGCTGCTTGCCCTGCAGCTGGCGCGCGGTGGCGACGCCCGGCCGCTTGTCGCCATTGACGTAGAAGCCGGCGCTCTGGTGCGGGTTCTCGCCGTAGCGCATCACCTCGGTCAGCCTGCCGCCGAAGGCGCGCCAGGTCGGATGCTCGATCTCAAGCGCCTCGGCGAACCAGCCGGAAATCGCCGCGTCGTAGCTGGCGGTGCGGGCAAAGGCCTTGGCCGCCAGCTTCTTGCGGAAATCCAGCGACAGCGAGCCGATGTTCATTTCCAGCGCGTTCAGCACCGAGGCATAGTCGCTTGGGTCGGTGACGATGGCGACATAGGCGTGGTTCTTGGCCGAGGCGCGGATCATCGCCGGGCCGCCAATGTCGATGTTCTCGACGATCGCGGCATAGTCGGCGCCGGAGCGACGGACTTCCTCGAACGGATAGAGATTGGAGACGAGGAGATCGATCGGCTCGATATGGTGTTTGCGCATCGCCGCGGCGTGTTCGGGGTCGTCTCGCACGCCGAGCAGCGCGCCGTGCACGGACGGATGCAGCGTCTTGACGCGGCCATCCATGATCTCGGGAAAGCCGGTGAGCTCGGAGACGTCGCGTACCGCCAGCCCTGCCTCGGCGATCGCCTTGGCGGTGCCGCCGGTCGAGACCAGTTCGACACCGGCCGCGGCCAATGCCCTGGCGAAGTCGATGAGGCCGGTCTTGTCGAAAACGGAGAGCAAGGCACGGCGGACGGGAACGAGATCCGGGGCGGGAATGTTCTTGGCGGCGACGGCCATGGGCTGGCGGCCTTTCACGGCTGGAGGGGCAAGCCCGCGCCGTAGCACATGACATCGGGAAATCAAACCGGCCGCAGTGTCAGCTCAGTTGTTTTCGGGATAACCGGCGATGCTGGTTCGCGTCAGCTGCCAGTGGACTTCGGACACGTCGGAGGCCTTGAAGGCAAGCACGATCTGCCGGCTGCGGCGCGGGCCGCCAAGGCCGGCGAAATAGATCGATTCCTCGACTTCCGGCACCACTTCGCCTGCAGTGAACACCCAGCTATCGGCCTGGTCGGCGGTCAGCACCAGGCGGTCGTGCTCGTCCTGCAAAAGGGTGATGTCGGGATGGACATGGAAGCGCACGGTGATGAAGTCGCGGCCATTGTTGCGGATCGCGGCATTGCCGGGGCGCTGGAACCGGTCCCTGCCGGCCAGCACATTGCCGTCCGACGACAGCTTCAGCTCGCGCTCATGCAGGAAGCCGAAACGCGGGACATAGCCGTCATGCCGGGCGATGAAGCCGTGAACGCCCTTCTGGTCGATACGCTTGCACTGCACATGCTGCGGGCCGCCGATCAGCGGCGAGCCGAGCAGGTCGTTGACCCGTATCGAATGGCTGAAGCGTGCCGAAGAGGTGTCGTTGATGGTGGCTGTCGAGTGCGCGGCGGTGGCGCGGGCCAGCGGCCGGAACTCGGCGGCGCCGTAGGTGTCGATGCCGGCATTGACGATGTAGTGCTGGCGGCCGGACGACAGTTCGAAGGCAAGGCAACCGGCGTGCGCGGCGTTAGAAACGTCGACCGGCGGCGGCAGGCCGGTGTCGGCGATGACGGTGACGCCGCCCATCGACAGCCGTTCATAGCCAGAATGCGGCGCGTGCAGCAGCGGCGCGCCGGCGGTGTCGTCATGGCGCAATATGGTGGCGATGCGGTCATGGATGGTGGCGCCCATGCCGTTGAAGCGGGCAAGGCTGCCGTCCTGGTGGCGGAAGAAGCGCAGCGCCGGCAACATGCGGTCGATGGCGCCGATCAGCGCCTGCGGCGGGGTTTCCGCCTGGTTGGCGTAGGTCTGGCGCAACGGAAGCAGATCGGCGAGGATTTCCAGCACCGCCATCGGATTGCGTGAGATATGGCCGCCATCGGCGAGGATCTGGCGGTTGAGTTCCTCGGCAAGGTTGCGGGTGGCGCCGCGCAGCGCCGAAGCCGGCGCCGGCAGGGAAAGCGCGGCGAAGGCCAGCGCGATGCGGGCACGCAGCCGGTCCTTGCCGTCGGGCATTTCGCGCGCCATCGACCTGAGGTAGCGGATCTGGACGGCCAGCGATTTCAGGAAGGCGCGATAGAAGGGGAATTCGGCACCCTGCAGCACCACGGAGGAATGCTGCAGCCAGGCGATGATGCGCTTGGCCGTCGTGCCGGGCTCCCAGGCGACACCGGCAATGTTGTTGCCATGCATGGCGATCCAGTCGGACACCAGCGCGCGGGCGTTTGCGGCGGCAAGCTCGGTGCCGGCGGCGCGCATGTGGCGAAGCCAGCGGAAGCCGTGCAGCGTCTTTTGCCAGCCATGATTGGGCACGTTGATCTGGAACGGCGATTTTCCGCCGGTCTCGACCAGATGCCCCGACAGGGGATAACGGCCGTAATAGATCTCAAGTGCGATCTGTGGGTCGGCGAGGCGCAGGTCCGGCGGGGCGATCAGGACTCGTTCGGGCGTGCGGCCGGAATAGCGCCAGCGATAGACCGGCCCGGCACGCAGGCGCCGGCGCGTCTTGCGCCAGAACTCCTTCGCGACAAGCGTCCAAAGACGCGTCGTGTTGCTGGCAACGAGTGCCAAAAGCCCTCCTGGTCGTCCTCTACCCCGGCGCCGAGTTTACATGATTGAACGACTCGTGCGAAGGCGAATTCCGGGGAATGGGTCCGGTGCCCCATACCCTCCCTAAAAAAGTCAGCAAATCCTGTGAGTTAAGTGGTTAGTCGGCTCGTCGTATGCGGGCGGCGAAGAAGCCGTCCAGACCCGAGCGCTCCGGCGCGCCGAGGTCGAGATCGGCGGGCGTGGTGCGCAGCGTGCCTTGCGCAGTCAGGAACGAATCGATGCCGGCGATCTCGCCTTGCCGCAGCGGATCGTCAACGGCCGCCGGCGTCCCTTTGAGGAAAGCGCGATAAAGCTCCTCGCCTTCGAGCGGGTCGAGCGAACAATTGGAAAAGACGATGCGGCCGCCGGGTTTGACCAACGTGACGGCGCGGGCGAGCAACCGTTTTTGCAGGTCGGCGAGCTTTTCGACATCGGCGGCCGTCTTGGTCCATGGCACGTCGGGATGCCGACGCACCGTGCCGGTCGACGAGCAGGGCGCATCGAGCAGCACGGCGTCGAACAGTTCCGCTGGCTCGTATTTGAGCAGGTCGGCCTGGACGATGTCTGCCGACAGGCCAAGACGCTCGAGATTCTGCGCCAGCCGCGCCAGCCGGTTCTTCGAGGTGTCGACGGCGGTGACCTTGGCGCCGGCGAGAATGAGTTGGGCGGTCTTGCCGCCCGGTGCGGCGCAGAGATCGGCGACGCGCAATCCGCTGACATCGCCGAACAGCCGTGCGGGCAGGCTGGCCGCGGCATCCTGGACCCACCAGGCGCCTTCCGCGAAGCCGGGCAGTTCGGTGACGGCGCCGGCAAGATTTTCCACGCGCACCGTGCCGGTCGGCAGGATGATGCCGCCGAGTTTTTCGGCCCAGAGTTCGGGGTCGGCCTTGACCGAGAAGTCGACCGGCGCCTCAACGCGATGCGCTTCCAAGATCTGTCTGGCCTTCTCGTTGCCGTAGGTGGTCTTCAGCCGGTCGGAAAACCATTTTGGTGCTTCGTCGGTGGCGGCAAGGGCCGCAGGCAGCTCGGTTTCCTTGGCACGCGCCAGCGTGCGCAGCACGCCGTTGACGAGGCCGGAAAAGCGCTGCGTGCGCGGATCGGACTTGGCGTGCGTCACCGCCAGGTCGACGGCGGCGCTGTCGGGAATGTCGAGGAACAGGATCTGCGCCGCCGCCACATGCAGTATGTGCGACAGCGCAGTGGCGTTGGGCGGCAGCGGCTTCTCCAGCCTGCGCGCCAGCAGCCCTGTGATGGTCATGCGGAAGCGTAGTGCGGTGACCAGGATGGCGCGCACCAGGCCACGGTCGCGCAAATCGAGCGCCTTGTATTGCGGGTGGCCGTTCTCGTGGTCGGTCAGGCCGTCGAGCGGCGTCCTGGCATCGATGACGGCGGCAAGCAGCCGCGCCGCTGCCTTGCGGGCGGCAAGACCGGCGACGAATTCACCGCCGTCCCTATGGTCCTGATCGCCTGAGCCTGGGCGCCGAGGTGCCGCCACGCTCACGACCACCGGCCCTTAGGCCCGGTCGGGTTGCGACCCCACGGATTGGCCCTCGGTTCGGCCGGTTCGGCCGGCTGCTCGGGCTGCGCTGCCTGGCCCCACGGGCCGGACGGCTGCTGTTGTTCCGCCTGCGGTTGCATTGGCGTCTGGCGCGGCGCCGTCCGCGATGCACCGTCGCCCATCTGTCGCGCCATCTCCTGCAACGCTGCGATGCGGTTGTCGGTGCTCGGGTGGGTGGAGAACAGACTGTCCATGCGCTCGCCGTGAAGGGGATTGATGATGAAGAGATGCGCCATCGCCGGATTGCGCTCCGCATCGGGGTTCGGGATGCGTTCTGCTCCACGGGCGATCTTGTCAAGGGCGGATGCCAGCCACAGCGGGTGTCCACAGATTTCGGCGCCACGCCGGTCGGCCTCGTATTCCCGGGTGCGGCTGACCGCCATCTGCACGACCATGGCGGCAAACGGCGCCACGATCATCGCCGCCAGCACGCCGACAAAGCCGAACGGGTTGTTGTTGCGGTTGCCGCCAAGGAAAAAGGCGAAATTGCCGAGCATCGAGATGGCGCCGGCAAAGGTGGCGACGATGGTCATGGTCAGCGTGTCGCGGTGCTGGACGTGGGCGAGCTCGTGCGCCATCACAGCCGCGACCTCTTCATGGGTCAGCCGCTGCAACAGGCCGGTGGAGGCGGCGACCGCCGCGTTCTGCGGGTTGCGGCCGGTGGCGAAGGCGTTGGGCTGCGGATTGTCGATCAGATATGTTTTCGGCATCGGCAGCCCGGCCTGCTTGGCCAGCGCCTGGACGATGGCGTAATATTCCGGCGCGTTCTTCTCGTCGACCTCGACGGCGCGGTTCATCGACAGCACCATCTTGTCGGCGTTCCAGTAGCTGAACAGATTGGTGCCGGCGGCGACCACCAGCGCGATCATCATGCCGCCCGAACCGCCGATCAGAAAGCCGACGCCCATGAACAGCGCCGTCATCGCGGCAAGAAGCATGGCGGTGCGCAAAGTGTTCATCGTCTGCTCCTGTCCAGATCGCGGTTAAAGGGGGTCGATCCCTGTCGGTTCATGGCTATATGATGGGAAACGCCTGCCCCTGTTTCAATCCGATTGAGATATCGCATGAACGACGAAACCAGTAAAACGCCTGCCGGCCCGGATGACGCGCCGCCAAAGGAGTTGACGCTTGCCGCCCGCCGCGCGCTGGCGGAAGCGGAGGCAAGGCGCACGGATTATCGTAAAAAGGAAGCCGCGCTGCCGAAGGAGATCGGCGGCCGTGGCGGCAAGGAGCCCGGCCGCTACGGTGACTGGGAAGTCAAAGGCCTGACCAGCGACTTCTAAGGTATGTTGATATTCAGGTGAGGCCGGCCTGCAAGCGTTGGTTCCCTGCGCTTCCGGTGCTCACGTACTTTAGTACGCTCCGCTCCGGTTCTCGGAAACCATCGCTTTCGACTCGGCCTGACCTGAATCTCAACACACCTTTGGACGGGCGTTGCCTACATCGTTAGGCAGCGTTGCGCTGTGCTTCGAGCGCCAGCCAGCCGCGCTCGTCGATGGTGATGCCGACATTGTCATAGCCCGCGATCGCGGCATGCGGCGTTTGCATCGGGTGTGCGTGAGTGGCGTTGATCACCATGACCGAAGCTTGCGCGGCCTCGGCTGCTGCGATACCGGCCGGGGCATCCTCGAACACCAGGCAGTCGCGCGCATCGACGCCGAGCCGTTGTGCGCCAAGCCGGAAGCAGTCGGGCGCCGGCTTGCCACGGGAAACGTCTTCCGCCGCAACGATGACCGCAGGGACAGGAATGCCGGCAGCCTGCATGCGTGCAAGCGCCAACGAACGTGGTGCCGAGGTTACGATCGCCCAGCTTTCGGCCGGCAGCGCCTTGAGAAACGCCACGGCGCCGGGGATCGGGAGAATGCCATCCAGATCGGCGGCCTCGGCCTTCAGCAGCAGGTCGGCCTCATGCGCCGGGTCGACGCCGGGAAGGGCTAGGTTGGTGATGGTCTCGATCGCCCGCACGCCGTGGATGGTCGGCAGGAAGGCGGCGACGTCGAGGCCGTGCCGGCGTGCCCAATCGCTCCACACCCGCTCCGCCGAGGCGATGGAATTGATCAGGGTGCCGTCCATGTCGAAAAGAAAGGCGGCGAATTTTCTGCCAGCAAACATGATTTTCCTTGAAATCCGGGGAGTGTGTCGAGGGAGGATGCAACCGTAACGTCAAGGCGCTGACATGGAAAGGCACGAGGCGTATTTTGGGACGATCCAGGGAACCACGGCACAGCTGCGACGTTTGAGCAAAACTATTTTCCATGGAGATCGAAGGGGACCTGCAATGCTGATCCGGCTCGGCTACGAAATAGCCATCGAATGTATCGAAGCCACTCCGGTGATTTCGCTGCTCGAGATCCACAAGGACAGGCAGGCCGACATCAAGCGGCAGACGCGGGTGCTGACATCGCCTTCGGTGCCGACCAAGCTCTACCAGGACCTGCATGGCAATGGCTGCCGCCGCTTCACCGCACCTGCCGGCACCTTCCGTATCCTCTACGATGCGGTGGTCGAAGACAGTGGCGAGACGGACGCGGTCAACACACTGGCGAGGGAAGTGCCGGTGGCTGAATTGCCCGACGAGGTGCTAGGCTATCTCCTTGGCAGCCGCTATTGCGAGACCGATCACCTCAGCAGTCTCGCCTGGCAGTTGTTCGGTCATCTTCCCTCCGGCTGGGCGCGGGTGCAGGCGATCGTCGACTATGTCCACAACCGGCTGTCGTTCGGCTACGGCTATGCCCGTTCGACCCGCACAGCGGCGCAGGCGCATGAGGAACGGGTCGGCGTCTGTCGCGACTTCGCCCATCTGGCGATCACGCTCTGCCGCTGCATGAACATTCCGGCGCGCTATGTGAACGGCTATCTCGGCGACATCGGCGTGCCGGTCGATCCGGCGCCGATGGATTTCTCGGCCTGGATGGAAGTGTTCCTCGACGGCAAGTGGTACACGTTCGATCCACGCCACAACCAGCCGCGGACCGGCCGCGTCGTCATCGCGCGCGGCCGCGACGCCACTGACGTGCCCTTGCTACACAGCTTCGGCCCGCACCGGCTCAGCCTGTTCAAGGTGTGGACCTATGAACAGCAAGGCAATCTGTTCAACCCGCCCCATCACGGCATCGACAGGACGGCCAGCGCGCAGATGCTGGCGTAGGGTGTGTTGATGTTCAGGGGATGCTGGTCTGCAAATGGCCTGATCCGATCCTGCGGGACAGATGGTCCGCTTCGGCACACAAGTGATGTGCCGCAACAGGACGTCGTCGGGTATGCCGCGATCCATGGGTCCAACATGGTAAGCGCTTCGTAAACGAAACTGCGTTGATGGTTTCGCATTTACCGGTCATTCACCTTCCTGCAGGCCGGAACCAAACAAAAACAATACATTAGCTGTTAACCGCCTGCTTTGTGAGGGCTGCGACGTCATCCGGCTGGAATCCTGCATTGCGTCTGTTGCGGCGACGAGGCCGAGGCAAGCGGAGGCAGTTGGAGATGCGAAATTACGGGGGTCTTGTTCACGCGGTCGGCGGGTTCACCAGAGATCGCGGTGGAAATTTCGCGGTCCTGTTCGGCTTTGCTGCCTCGGTCTTGGCGCTAGCGGGCGGCTTCTCGGTCAACATCTCACAGCTCTACAATGCCAGATCGAGCCTGCAGAGCGTGGTCGACGCAGCGGTGACATCGACAGCGCGCGACCTGACGACCGGGGTCATCAAGGAAGCCGACGCCAACAAGGCAGTGCAGAATTTTCTCGTGGCCAACAGCACGGCGGGCATTCTGCAGCCCGACCAGATCGTGCTCGACAAGCTGATCGTCGACAGGACCGCCAACACAGTGCAGGCGGACGTCCATGTCGATGTCGCCCTGTTCTTCCCGATCTTTGGGATGGGCGACATGAAACGCGTGACGGCGTCGACGACATCGCTTTATTCAGACAAGACCATCGAAGTCGCGATGATGCTCGATGTGACCGGATCGATGGCGGCCAACTGGTGGGCCAAGACCGACAAGATCGGCGACCTGCAAGCCGCCGCTTCGACGGCTGTCGAGAACCTGCTGGACAACAACATCGATCCAAAGAATCCACGCGTGCGTGTGGCGATTGTTCCCTATGCCGAAGCGGTGAATACGGGCGGCCTCGCGGACAGCGTTTTCGTCGAGCAGGCAGGAGGTTTGAACCTGCCGCCGCCAGTGGACACGCCGATCCCGGCGGGCTCATCGGCGCCCTCGCGGCCGGATAACTGCGCCACCGAGCGCAAGGATAAGGACGGCTATGCCGATTATTCGTCCGATGGGCCGTCGACGCCGCGCCTGAACAATCAGGGCAAGACCTATCTCGCCAAGGTCAACCGCGATGATCGCATGGGGATCTGTCCGAAGCCGGGGCTCATTCCGCTGTCGGCCGACAAACAGAAGCTGCTCGACACGATTGCCGGCTTCAAGGCGGCTGGTGTGACCGCAGGCGGCATCGCCGTGCAATGGGGCTATTACATGCTTTCACCCTCCTGGCGCTCGACCATCGTCGACGCCCGGCTGGGCGCCGGCCCCGCCAATTTCGACAACAGGAAAGTCGGCAAGGTCGCGATCCTGATGACGGACGGCCAGTTCAACACGGCTTTTGCCGGCGGGCGCGGCGCGCCCCGATCGCAGAATGCCGGCCAGATGTCACGAAGCAATGCCGAAAGCATTTGCGACAACATGAAGCGCGACGGCATCGAGATTTTCACCATCGGCTTCGACCTCGACGATCCGTCGATGACATCGACAGAGCGGGATCAGGCAAAGAGCGTGCTTCAGGATTGCTCGACCGCGGACACGTCTAACCTGAAACATTATTACGAGGCGGCCACGGGCTCCGAGTTGAACGAGGCATTCAATGCCATCGTCCAGAACATCGAGCGGCTGACCATCGCCAAGTGAATCTGGAACCGGATGGTCTTGGCGCCTCGGCGCAAAAGGAAAAGGCCGCCGCTTCTTTCGAAGCCGGCGGCCTTCCGTGTTTCCGTCCGTGGCGCGGCCTGTGGCGGCAACCCCTTGGGGTTACCCGCCGCGCATCTCGCGCCTTAACGGGAAGACTGCTTCCCGAAAGTGCAATCCTGCGAGGCCACGTTCTGGAAAACGAAATCACTCGACATCGGATCACCTCCTTTCGATTTGTTGAACACATAGACATGATGGGGTGCGTCGCAGCAAATGACAAGATGCCGGGCTGAAAAAGGCGCCCAGCCGAAAAATGCCGCCCAGCCGGGTCCGCGTGCCTCGGCTTGCGATCCACAGCCCAAACGGACAAGATCGTCCCATCGGGCCGTGGGGAAGGAGCATGGACGCAACCGAAAGAGCCGCGCGCATTGTCAGAACCGTGATCGAGGCGCTGAAGCCGGGCTTTGCCGTCAGGCTGTGGACCGGGGAACGGATCGGTCCCGCCAGTGGTCCTGTGCTTGCCATCAACGACCAGGACATCGTCTGGCAGTTGGCCCGCCGGCCGAATTTCTCGACGCTGCTCGAAATGTGGATTTCCCGGACGATCGACGTCGAGGACGGATCGCTGTTCGATCTCTACGCCTTGCCTTCAAAGGGCAAGCTGAGGTTGAAGGCTTTGCCGAAGCTGGCGATCCTTCGCGACCTGCCCGCCGTCCTGTTCTCACGACGACAGATGACGAAACGGGCCGATCTGGCCGGCCGCAATCCTTTCGTCAGCGGGTCGAACAAGCAGGCGATCGAACATCACTACGACATTTCGAACGCCTTCTACCGGCTCTTCCTCGATGAGCGCATGGTCTACACCTGCGCTTATTTCACCGATTTCGCCAATGGCATCGACCAGGCGCAGCAGGACAAGCTCGACCATATCTGCCGCAAGCTCAGGCTGAAGCCGGGCGACCGGCTGCTCGACATTGGTTGTGGCTGGGGCGCGATGCTGATCCATGCCGCCAAACACTATGGCGCGATCGGCCATGGCGTCTCGCTGTCGGAGGAGCAGACCCGGCTGGCGCGCGAGCGCATCCGCACTGAGGGGCTGGAGGACAAGATCACGATCGACATCAAGTCCTACACCGAGCTCGACGGCAGCTACGACAAGATTTCATCCATCGGCATGTTCGAGGCCGTCGGCCTCGCCAACCACGCGACCTATTTCTCGACCGTCCACCGGCTGCTGAAGCCGGGCGGCATCTACCTGCACCACGCCATCACAAGGCGCGGCAAGGGCGGCACGCGCAAGACGCTGCGCAAGGGCGCGGAATACAAGGCGCTGATCAAATACATCTTTCCGGGCGGCGAGGTCGACACGATCGGCATGACAACAGGCAATCTCGAGGCGCATGGTTTTCTCATCGCCGACGTCGAGAATCTGCGCGAACACTATGCCCGGACCTGCAGGCTGTGGGCCGAGCGCCTGCAGGCCCGCTTCGATGAGGCGATCGCCGAAGTCGGCGAACCCAAGGCGCGGCTGTGGCTGCTTTACCTGACCGGCTGTTCGATCACCTTCGACCGTGGCTCGGCGCAGATTTTCCAGACTGTGGTGACCAAGCGCGCGCGGGGCCCGAGCGGCCTGCCGCCGACGCGGGCGGATCTGTACCGGTAGCGCTAGCTCTCGCCTTACTCGGCGATACCAAGCGAGGCGATGTAAGCCGCCGAAGCGGGGATCTTGGACTTGTCCCTGATCTCGATGATGAGGCGCGGATTGCTTTCGAGTTTCGCCAGCGCGGCAAAGACCGAGCGCCATTGGATTGTGCCTTCGCCGAGGCTCCAGTGACGATCGGCGTAGCCGTCGGCATCCTGCAAATGGATGTGCTGCAGGCGGTTGCCGGCAGCATGCACATAGTAATCAACCGGCGGGGCACCGGTCGAGCCATGGGCATAGTAGGCGTGGCCAGTGTCTATCGATACGGCAACCGCGGGGGAGTTGAAGCTGTCGGCCAACGCCACGCGGATATGCGGATCCTTGTCCTCGATGTTCTCCAGAACCATCGTGCAACCGATGTCCTGCGCCCGCCTGACGGCATCGCGTAAGGTGAGCTGGCAATACTCGACGATTTTCTCGCGCTCGCCGGGATTGTTGTCGAGATTGTTATAGGACCAGGTCGTGTAGGGGCTGTGAACGACCATATGCGTTGCGCCGATGGCGGCGCAGACCTCGATACCCTGGACCAGGCGCTTGCTGACGACATCGCGAATATCGGGGTCCTGCGAGGCAATGGTGAAGCCCCAGAAAGGTCCGTGAATCCCGAGTCGACCCTGATGGCCGTCGAGAAGTTTTGTGGCGCGGGCGGCGAGCGGTGCCCAGTCGCCGTTGAGAACACTTGCCTCGGCAAAGCTCTGCAATTCCAGGTCGCGCTGCTTTTCGAAGAGCCAGTCGCGATGGATTTCGAGGTCGTCCAGGGTCATGGCGGCGCCAAGAACGGGCAGGGAAGTCATAGGCACTCCGATTGGTGTGATTTCAAGGTGTCGGGCGGCAAGACGGATCGCGCCGAGGGGCTGTATGACGCCGTTTTCTGTCATGCGTATTACACGCTGCGCCAAACCTGCCGCGAGGTGCAGGGATCATGCCGCAGCCATATGGCCTGGCGTTTGCGGTATGATTTAGACGAAGCGCATCGGCGCGCCGATCTCGACGCGGGCCGGCTGGTCTACCGTGCAATAGACGCCGAGATTGTGGGCGTTGTGACGGACCAGGTTGCGCAGGATACCGGGATCGGTGTCGAAGCCGTCCTGGCCGATGATGGTGAAGCCGCAGCGGCGGCATGGCTCGGAGATGGTCACCAGCAGGTCGCCAATGGCGAGTTTTCGGCCGATCCATTCGGTTTCCGGAAACGAGCCTTCGACCGCTGCCATGTCGACGACGATGTTGGGGCGGAAGCGGCGCGGGTCGGCGGCGCCATCCGGGTGCAGCGCCTTCAAGCGCGCCAGCGAGGCCGTGGTCAAGAGATGGATCGGCGCCTTGGTATAGCGGGCCGCGGTGACCGGACCGGCATAGGCCGGCGGCGCGTTCTCCCGGCCGAACGGCCGGATCGAGGCGGCGAAGCCGAGATAGGCCGATATGGCGCTGTCGCATTCGGCGCCGGGTGCGCTCAGCCAGTCGCCGTTGGGGATGGCGACCTCCAGGTCGCGGTCATTGGTCAGCCGGGTGCGGATGCGCGGCACCTTGTGCCATTTCGCCTCGCGGTCGGGTCGGGCAATCTCGTTGTCCGAGGTATCGACGAGGCCGTACATGCGGTCGCCCGCCATGCCCGCCGGTCCAACCACGACCGCATCCTGACGCTCGCCGGCGAGCGAACTCGCCGGATAGCGCCACAACTGGGTGACAGAGCCCAATGCCGCCTCGTCCCGCATCAGCCCTTCTTGTTCTGCCGGTTGGCGATGAGGTCGTCGACGACGGCCGGATCGGCGAGCGTCGAGGTGTCGCCAAGGGCGGCAAAATCATCCTCGGCGATCTTGCGCAGGATGCGGCGCATGATCTTGCCCGAGCGCGTCTTGGGCAGGCCGGGCGAGAACTGGATCTTGTCGGGCGAAGCGATGGCACCGATCTCCTTGCGGACATGGGCGACGAGCTCCTTGCGCAACTCCTCGGTCGGCTCCACGCCCTTCATCAAGGTGACATAGCTGTAGATGCCCTGGCCCTTGATGTCGTGGGGATAGCCGACGACGGCGGCCTCCGAGACCTTGTCATGGCTGACAAGTGCGGATTCGACTTCGGCCGTGCCCATGCGGTGGCCGGAGACGTTGATGACGTCGTCGACGCGACCGGTGATCCAGTAATAGCCGTCGGCGTCGCGGCGGCAGCCGTCACCGGTGAAGTATTTTCCCTTGTAGGTGGAGAAATAGGTCTGGATGAAGCGGTCGTGGTCGCCATAGACGGTGCGCATCTGGCCGGGCCAGGAATCGGTGATGCAGAGATTGCCGTCGGCGGCACCCTCCAGCACCTTGCCTTCGCCGTCGACCAGCTGCGGCTTGACGCCGAAGAAGGGCCGCGTCGCCGAGCCTGCCTTGAGGTCGGTGGCGCCGGGCAGCGGCGTGATCAGGATGCCGCCGGTCTCGGTCTGCCACCATGTGTCGACGATCGGCACCTTGCCGTTGCCGACGACGTTGAAATACCACTCCCAGGCTTCCGGGTTGATCGGCTCGCCGACCGAGCCGAGCACACGCAGCGACTTGCGTGAGGTCTTCGTCACCGGATCGTTGCCGGCGCCCATCAGGGCGCGCAGCGCCGTCGGCGCGGTGTAGAAGATGTTGACCTTGTGCTTGTCGATGACTTCCCAGAAGCGCGACTGCGACGGGTAGTTCGGCACGCCTTCGAACATCAGCGTGGTAGCGCCGTTGGCGAGCGGGCCATAAACGATGTAGCTGTGGCCGGTGACCCAGCCGACATCGGCGGTGCACCAGTAGATATCGCCGTCGTGATAGTCGAAGACATATTGGTGCGTCATCGAGGCGTAGACGAGGTAGCCGGCGGTGGTGTGCAGGACGCCCTTCGGCTTGCCGGTCGAGCCCGAGGTGTAGAGGATGAACAGCGGATCCTCAGCCTTCATCTTCTCCGGCTTGCACTCGGCCTTCACCGTTGCGACTTCATCATGGTACCAGAGGTCGCGGCCGGGCGCCCAGCCGATCTTGCCGCCGGTGCGGCGCACGACGATGACGTTCTTGACCATCACATGCTGCCTGGCGGCGATGTCGATGGCCTTGTCGGTGTTTTCCTTCAGCGGGATCGGCTTGCCGCCGCGCAGGCCCTCGTCCGATGTGATGACGAAGGTCGATTCGCAGTCGACGATGCGGCCGGCCAGCGCGTCGGGCGAGAAGCCGCCGAAGACGATCGAATGGATGGCGCCGATACGCGTGCAGGCGAGCATCGCATAGGCGGCTTCCGGGATCATCGGCATGTAGATGGTGACGCGGTCGCCCTTCTTGACGCCGTGCTTCTTCATCACATTGGCGAGCCGGCAGACATGCTCGTAAAGCTCGTTGTAGGTGATTTTCTTGTCGTCGTAGGGGTTGTCGCCTTCCCAGATGATGGCGGTCTGGTCGCCGCGCTTCTTCAGGTGGCGGTCGATGCAGTTGTAGGAAACGTTGGTCAGCCCGTCCTCGAACCATTTGATCGAGACCTTGCCGTCGAAGGAGGTGTTCTTGACCTTGCTGAAGGGCTTGAACCAGTCGATGCGCTTGCCGTGCTTGCCCCAGAACTTGTCCGGATTCTTGATGCTGTCGGCATACCATTTCAGGTAGGTCTCATTGTCGATCAGCGCTTTTTTCTTCCACGCCGGCTGGACGCGATGGACATGAACCTCGGACATTCCTGACTTTCCTCCCGAACCAATCCGCCAGCTTGAAACGCCGGCGGGATCGCGGCGACGCAGCCGCGAATTCGGCGGCATTATTACCAGTTCCGCCGTGACGGCAACATTAGACGTTGGATTCGCGCGGCGGGATGCCGCAGGGGCATTGTCATCCGTTGTCAGCACTCGGCTCAGCTCGCTGCTAACTGTATGTTTTCGCGTCGAAAAGCCTGTTTCGATCAGGAAAAATCAATAGACAGTTAAGCAACGGCGCGCACAATCTGACGTTGGGAGGAAAGGAGACTCAACCCGGGACCGCCCAAGGGGGCCACAATGCGCGACTATGCCGAAATGGACCTGATGCTCAAAGGCTATGGCCTGACCACGGCCAAGATTCTCTATCATTTTCCCGATCATCCGCATCTGCTGCAGAGCTTCATCTGGCAGGACTACGACCTCGCTCCGCAGTTTCCGGTACTGATCAAATTCATCGAATTCTGGAAGGCCAAGCTCGACGGGCCGCTGCATTCAGTCGTCTATACGCACCAGAAGCTGATCGCGCCGAATGAATGGCGCAAGGTGGATGGCGAGTTCGTGCTGCATTAAGGGCAGTAGTGCAGGCATTTTTATCGATTGCTAGTGATTGGCGGAAACGCCCATCGCTTCGTCATCCACGGGCGAAGCAAGGAGCGTAGCGACGCGGCGCAGACCCGAGGATCCATGCCGGGACTCCAACGCGTCACCACGCTGCGGAATTCTGCTCCGCTGCACTTTACGGTCAAGGTCGCGGCATGGATCCTCGGGTCTTCGCGACGCCGCTTCGCGGCTGCTCCGCCCGTGGATCACGAAGTTGAGGGGCTTCGGCTACTCCCCTATGTCTATAGCGGTCCCGGAGCATAGGACCGCGACTTAATCACACCGGCGGTGGGTTCAGCCGGGCAAAGCCTTCCTGCCGCCGATAGGGGAAGTACGGGTAGGGCGCTGTCACTTCGCTCGCCGCATCGAGTTTTTTCACCTGATCCGGCGTCAGCGACCAGCCGACGGCGCCGAGATTCTGGCGCAGTTGTTCCTCGTTGCGGGCGCCGATGATGACCGAGGAAACGGTCGGGCGTCGCAACAGCCAGTTGATGGCGATCTGCGACACGGTCTTGCCGGTTTCCTGCGCCACCGCGTCAAGCGCGTCCATCACACGGTAGAGATGTTCGTCCTCGACCGGCGGACCGAAATCTGCCGTGTCGTGCAGCCGGCTCTTTTCCGGCAGAGGCTGGCCACGGCGGATCTTGCCGGTCAGGCGGCCCCAGCCGAGTGGGCTCCACACCAGCGCGCCAACGCCCTGGTCGATGCCGAGCGGCATCAGCTCCCATTCATAGTCGCGGCCGACCAGCGAGTAGTAGACCTGATGCGCGGCGTAGCGCGGGTAGCCGTGCTTATCGGCTTCCGCCAGCGACTTCATCACTTGCCAGCCGGAGAAGTTGGAGACGCCGACATAGCGCAGCTTGCCGGCGCGCACGAGGTCGTCCAGCGTCGACAGCACCTCTTCGATCGGCGTACCCGCATCAAAGGCATGCAGTTGCAACAGGTCGATGTAGTCGGTGCCAAGGCGCTTCAGCGCGGCGTCGACGGACTTGATCAGACGCGAGCGCGATGAGCCGTAGTCGGCCGGTCCATCGCCCATCGGCAGCGAGGTCTTGGTCGAGATCAGAACGGCATCGCGGCGGCCCTTGATCGCTTCGCCGAGCACCTCTTCGGAAGCGCCGTTCGAATAGACGTCGGCGGTGTCGAACAGATTGACGCTGGCCTCCAGGCAGATGTCGATCAGCCGCCGCGCTTCGACGGCGTCGCTGTTGCCCCAGGCGCCGAACAGCGGGCCGGAGCCGCCAAACGTTCCCGCTCCGAATGAAAGCGCCGGCACTTTCAGGCCCGATGCGCCAAGACGCCGATAATCCATGGTTTTATCCTTTCAATTGCAATTCCAGGTCAGGTGCCGGTCTGCTCAGTTCCCGATCAGTTGGCCAAGGTCGATGGCCTCGGCCATGGCGCGGTTTCCCTTCTCACCCGGATGCAGATGGTCGCCGGAATCGAATTCCGGCAGCAGGCGTGCCGGATGCCTGGGATCGCGAAGCAGCGCATCGAAGTCGACGACGACGTCGAAGGCGCCACTGGTTCGGATCCAGTCGTTGACCTTCTGGCGCAAGGCTTCCTTCTCCGGTGTGTAGTAACCCTCGAGTGGAGTGCCGCTCAGCGCGCCCTCGAAAGGTGTCAGCGTGCCGCCGAGGATGATGAGATTGTGGGCGTGAGCCTGGGCGGCGAGCTGCTGATAGCCGTCGGTGAGTGCCGCCAATGACGGCAGGGATTTTCCAGACACAAAGGGCGTGCCGGGCCAGCTGATGTCGTTGATGCCGATAAGCAGCACCACCGCCTTGGCGCCGGGCTGGGCCAGCACGTCGCGTTCGAAGCGGGCCGATGCCTTCATGCCCATCGCGTCGTCGAGCAGCCGCGCGCCTGATATGCCCGCGTTGAGCACCGCAATATGCTTGGAAGCCAGGCGCTTTGCCAGGAAATCCGGCCAGCGATTGTCGGCGTCCAGCGTGGCACCATTGCCGTCGGTGATCGAATCGCCGATCGCGATCACCGCGCCATCATTTGCCGGCGCATCCACCAGGATTTCGCTCACCAGGATGCGCGCATCGGTGGTTTGCGCGGCGGCGATCGCGTGGGAAGCCGTCTGGTTGCCGTCACCGATGTAGGCGGTCTGCTTGCCGTCCCAGTGGAAGGTGGAGATCGGCGTTGCCTGAGGCAGATAGATCGATATGGACAGATGGCTCAAGGCGTCGAGGGGCAGGTCCACCGGATCGCTGACCAGAGGCGCGCCCGCCGGAACCATTGCCTTGGTCTGGCCGCCGAAGGTCACGACGTGGTCGGTGCCGGCGACGATTTTCGAACCCTCGCCAGCAATCGCGGCATGCGTTTCACCGATTTGGGTCGGTGTGTCGGTATATTCGTTCGACAGCACGATGCGGAATTGCTTGCCGCCAATGCTGGTGCGGACCGTCTGGCGTATGGTCTGGTTCTCAAGCTTCGGCGCTATCTTCACCGGCAAGGCGAAGTCGGGACCCCATGTCGGTTGCGGGCTGGCGGTCCAGGTGCCGACCCAGTCCTGTCTTTCGCCTGACATTGCGGGGTCGGCCATCAAAATGGTCGCCAAGACGAGCGCGGCGAGGGCCAAACGCTTTGCCGCAAAGGTGGTGATGGTACGGCGCATAGGATGTTTCATTGGGGCTCTCCTCTTGGGTTCTACCTTCCGTCATGCCGAAGGTAGGGTTCGGGCCTGCCGTCACTCTATGGATGCGGGGCGAGCAGCAGCCGGGACCAGCCGCTCTTCATGTCTGTCGAGACGCAGTGCCAATCCCGCCACGCCGAGCGCTGCGACCGGCAGCAAAGCGGCGACCCAGGTGAGGGAACCGAGCCCCATTCCATGGGCGATGACCGCGCCACCAAGCCAGGCGCCGGCGGCGTTGCCGAGATTGAAGGCGGCGATGTTGAAGGACGAGGCAAGGCTCTGGCCGGCCCCTTGCGCCTTGTCCAGCACCCACATCTGCAGCGGCGCCACGGTGGCAAAAGCGGCGGCACCGAGCAGGCCGACATAGATCACGGCCATGACCTGGCTGTGGATGGCGAAGCTCATGGTTGCGAGCACCAGGGCCAGCACGACGAGGCTGCCCAGCACGGCGGGCACCAGCCAGCGGTCGGCGACCTTGCCGCCGGCGAGATTGCCGGCGATGAGACCGCCGCCGAAGACGAGCAGAATCGGCGACACGGCGGCTTCCTTGAAGCCGCTGATCTCGGTCAGCAAAGGCGCGATGTAGGTGAAGACGGCGAAAACGCCGGCATAGCCGAGCACGGTGGTGGCGAGGCCGAGCAGGACGGGCGTACGGCGCAGCACGGCGAGGTCGGCGCGCAAATCACTCTTCTCGGGTGCCTCCTGGCTGCGCGGCACCAGAGCAAGGATGACGGCGAAGGCCGCCAGGCCGACCAGGGTCACTGCCCAGAAGGTCGCACGCCAGCCAAAGGCCTGGCCGAGCCAGGTGCCGAAGGGCACGCCGAGGATGTTGGCGATGGTGAGCCCGGTGAACATCAGCGCGATCGCCGAAGCCTTCTTGTTGGGCGCGACCAGGCCGGTGGCGACGACCGAGCCGACACCGAAGAAGGTGCCATGGGCAAAGGCGGTGATGACGCGGGCGCCCATCAGCGTCCAATAATCGGGGGCCAGCGCACAGGCGAGATTGCCCAGCGTGAAGATCGCCATAAGCGCCAGAAGCACGGTCTTGCGTGGCCAGTTGCCGGTGGCGATGGTCAGCAGCGGCGCGCCGATGACGACGCCGAGCGCATAGCCCGAAATCAGCTGGCCGGCGGCCGAGATCGAGACGCCGAGATCCTTGCTGACATCGAGCAGCAGGCCCATGATGACGAATTCGGTGACACCGATGCCGAAGGCACCGGCGGCGAGGGCGTAGAGAGCAAGAGGCATGGCTGTTTCCACTTCCAAGACGGCCCGTTAAGGCGACGAGCGCCTTGTCCAACCCGCGCCCCGACCCCTGAGATCGTGTCGCCATGCACTGTGAACCAGACTTGCATTGGGCACATTTTCTGTGAAATAGATTCACAGATGGCAAGATCCGACATCAACCGCTCCGGCGAGATCGAAGTTTTTGTCCGCGTCGTTGAGGCGGGCAGTTTTTCCGCCGCGGCGCGTGCGCTGCGTATGACGCCATCGGCGGTGAGCAAGCTGATCGCGCGGCTTGAGGCCCGGCTTGGCGCGCGGCTGGTCAGCCGGTCGACACGCAAGCTGCAGCTGACGCCGGAAGGGTCGGCTTTCTACGATAGCGGATTGCGCATCCTGGCGGACATGGCGGCGGCCGAGCGCGAGGCGGCGGCGGGTGCTGCACCTCGTGGGCGGCTGCGCGTCAACACCTATGTGCCGTTCGGGGTGCACCGGCTGATCCCGCTCTTGCCGCGTTTCCTCGAACGCTACCCCGAAATATCGGTCGATCTGGTGCTGACCGACAGCGTCATCGACCTGATGGCCGAACGCGCCGACGTTGCCATCCGCGCCGGTCCGCTCGGCGAATCACGGCTGGTGGCGCGCAAGCTCGGGCAGAGCCCGGTGGTGGTGGTTGCGGCACCCTCCTATCTCGAAACGCATGGCATACCGCTGGCGCCGGCCGATCTCGACAGCCACAACCGCATGGGCTTCGGCTTCGTCAGGCATATCGACGGCTGGCCGTTCCGCGACGCGGAGGGCCGCGCGGTCATGATCCCGATCACCGGCAACACGCTGGTCAGCGATGGCGAAGCGATGCGGCTGATGACGCTGGCCGGCGCCGGCATCTCCAGGCTGGCGCGCTGGCATGTGGCGGCCGATATCGCCGCCGGCCGGCTGGTGGCGCTGCTGGAGGAGTTCAATCCGGGCGACGAGGAGGCGACCCACGCCGTCTATGTCGGCCAGGGCCGGCACTTGCCGGCGCGGGTGCGGGCCTTTCTCGATTTCCTGGCCGAGAACGCGCGGCTCTGACGAAGCGCGGCTTTCAAGGTCTGTTCGACAACCCAATTGGGGCAGGATATGGAATCCCGTCCGGTTATTGCAGGCGCCTCGGCGCCCCGGCTCCGGGAGCGTTGGCAATTCAGGAGGCGTGAGTTGGTCCGCTTGTCCTTGGTCGCGGCATCCCTCCTTGCCATCGCGACATGGCTGCATGCCCCGACAATCTCCGAGGCCGCCGAGGTCGCCAAAGCAGCGGCACCTGCTGCAAACGCCAGCGATGACAACGTCAAGCAGCTCCTTTCCGTGGCTTTGGCTGAAACCGAGGATTTCTGGGGCGCCACCTTCAAAGCTGGTGGATCGACCTATGAGGAGCCCAAGCTGGTGCTGTTCACCGGCTTCATCGCTACCGCATGCGGTCCTGTTTCAGGGACATTGTACTGCGCGCAAGACCACAAGATTTATCTCGACCCGGCGTTCCCCGAGCTTCAACAGATCGGTTTGACGGGAGATTTCGCCAAGGCGTTGATTCTCGCCCGAGAGGTTGGGCATCATGTGCAGACCATCTCGGACGTTCCGCACGCCGCTGTCACCGACGGCGACCAGGAAGCCGCCATCGTCCGATCGGAACAGATGGAGCTCCAGGCCGATTGTTTTGCCGGACTATGGAGCCGCTATGTCCAGGACAAGGGGCTCCTGGAAGACACCGATCTGACTGAGGCCAGGCAATTGCTTCGATCTCTTGGAGATGATCAGCCCGCCAATGCCTCCAGAAATTCGACGGCAAATAGGTACGGCACCTCAGAACAGAGGATCCGCTGGTATGATCGCGGCCTTGCCGGAAAAGCGATCGCGGACTGCAATACCTCTGACAATCCGCTTTGATACCGAGCCCACCCATCGCCGGGTGAGCGCCATCATTGGCCGACGAGCCTCAATGCTGCCCTTATGTTCTCAATGACGGTGCCGATATCCGATCGCCCGGAGGTGTATTCTCCATCCGGGTCGTAATATGCGTCTCGCAGCCGCTCCAAACGAGAAATGACCGCGGCTCCATAGTCATGTGCCGTACCGGCGACAACGACCTTTTCAAATTCGCCTCTCGCGGCACTGACCGCGCCGACGCAGACCTTCCAATCGTAAGGGCTGGCAGAAGCCGCGGTTTGGCGAGCAGCCATGATCGCGACAATCCTGTCTCGAAATTCCTCGGCGGATGGTGCCATCATCGCCCCTGACATCCCGGCATGCTGCTCCGGCGGCATGATGGTAGCCGCGAAATCGTGTCCGGTACAAGGCGACCTTGCGGCCTTCATAAAGCGCGAAAAAGCCGCGCGCCCGAAGGGCACGCGGCTTTCCGGAATTCGCGTCGGAGACGGATTATGCCTTCGGCACGAAGGGCGCAGGGCGCCGGCCAGCCGCCTGGCGCTCGAGCATCCAGCCGGGATATTCGGCCGGCAGCGCGCTGACCTCATCGAGCTTGGCGAGATCGTCCGCATCGAGCTCCACTTCAGTCGCGGCGAGGTTCTGTTCGAGCTGATCCATACGGCTGGCGCCGATGATGACGCTCATCACGAAAGGCTTGGCCAGGACATAGCCGAGCGCCACCGTGGCGACGCTGACATCATGCTTCTTCGCGATCTCGCGCATGACGGCGACGGCCGCCCAGGCACGGTCCTCGTTGACCGGCGGGAAGTTGAAGGACGCGCGGCGGCCCTCGCCATTACCGGGCGCGCCGGGGCCGTATTTGCCGGAGAGCAGGCCGCCGGCCATCGGCGACCACACCATCAAGCCGAGTTTCTCCTCGTTGATCAGCGGCACGATCTCGCGTTCGAGGTCGCGGCCGGCGATCGAATAATAGGACTGGATGGTCTCGAAACGGGCAAGGCCCTTGCGGTCGGCGATGCCGAGCGCCTTGGCGATCCGCCACGCCGCCCAGTTCGACACGCCGACATAGCGGACCTTGCCGCTGGCAACGAGATCGTCGAGCGCTCGCAGCGTCTCGT
The DNA here is from genome assembly GCF_056402975.1 of Mesorhizobium sp. P3_A9. Lineage (NCBI taxonomy): Bacteria > Pseudomonadati > Pseudomonadota > Alphaproteobacteria > Hyphomicrobiales > Phyllobacteriaceae > Mesorhizobium > Mesorhizobium sp. P3_A9. The sequence continues at coordinate 121,476 of NZ_JBFUGJ010000001.1, forward strand.
CGATCGGTGTCACCGTATCGGTGCCGTGCAACTGATAGAGATCGATGTGACCGAGTTGCAGCCGTTCGAGGCTGGCATCGACCGCATCCATGATGTGGCCGCGCGACGAGCCGCGGTCATTCGGCCCGTTGCCCATGGCGCCATGCGCCTTGGTGGCGATCACCACGCTCGATCTGGCGACGCCGAGATCGCGAAGCGACTGGCCGAGCAGACGCTCGGACTCGCCGAAGGAGTAGACGTCGGCCGTGTCGAAGAAATTGACCCCGGCGGCGATCGAGCGGCCGACGATCTCGTTAACGCCCTTCTGATCGAGGCTGGCGATCAGGCCCCATTGGGCATTCTGGCCGGCGGCGCCGAAAGTCATGGTGCCGAGGCACAGTTCGGAGACGAACATCCCCGTATTTCCAAGCTGGTTGTAACGCATGGCGAAGGCTCCAGGAGACTATGTGATGACGCCAAACAAATAGGAACGGTACGTTTCGTTTCCAGTGGTGGTGTAGCCACCTTGCCAAACTGGACCAACACCTGCGGTTTGTTAGCGGCTCCCAAAAATCGCCGAGCCAACCCGCACGCTGGTGGCGCCGAAGGCGATGGCCGTCTCATAGTCGCCGGACATGCCCATCGACAGTTTTGCGACGCTGGCCTCACGCGCCAGTTTTTCCAACAAGGCGAAATGCGGGCCAGGATTCTCGTCGGCCGGCGGAATGCACATCAGGCCTTCGATGGCGAGGCCGTGGACATCGCGGCAGCGGGCGACGAAGGCGACGGCGTCGCGGGGTTCGATGCCGGCCTTCTGCGGCTCGGAGCCGGTGTTGACCTGGACATAGAGTTTTGGAGCGCGGCCTTGCCGGGCAATTTCCTTGGCGAGTTCGGCGGCGATTTTGTCGCGGTCGACCGTTTCGATGACGTCGAACAGCGCCACCGCTTCCTTGGCCTTGTTCGATTGCAGCGGGCCGATCAGATGCAGTTCGATATCGGCAACGGCCTGCTTCAGATCAGGCCATTTGCCTTGCGCCTCCTGCACGCGGTTCTCACCGAAGACGCGTTGGCCGGCCTCGATCACCGGCTGGATGTCGGCGGCGTCAAAGGTCTTGGAGACGGCCACCAGCGTCACTGCGTCGGCTTCGCGGCGGGCCTCCTGCTCGGCGGCGGCGATCTTCGCCTTGACCGCGAAAAACTGCTGAACGGTGTCACCCATATGCAAATCCCGCTGTTTTGACTCGCGTTTTTAGCCGCCGCGATACCCATATGGTTGACGGGTTTGCCAAACCATGGTGAACACCCGGACCACATTCCCTGAACCGCCGAGCTGTCGCCCGCGGTTCGCGCCTGCTTTTAAGTGAAAAACGTCCCATGGCAACCGAACGATACAATCCGCGCGCGTCAGAGCCCAAATGGCAGAAGGCCTGGGCCGAAAAGAAGCTGTTCGAAGCGCACAATGACGACCCGAAGCCGAAATACTACGTGCTGGAAATGTTCCCGTACCCGTCGGGGCGCATCCACATCGGCCATACCCGTAACTACACGATGGGCGACGTGGTGGCGCGCTACAAGCGGGCCAAGGGGTTCAATGTGCTGCACCCGATGGGCTGGGACGCCTTCGGCATGCCGGCAGAGAACGCGGCGATGCAGAACAAGGTCCATCCCAAGGAATGGACTTATCAGAACATCGCCACCATGCGCGAGCAGCTCAAGGTCATGGGCCTCTCGCTGGACTGGGCGCGCGAATTCGCCACCTGCGATGTCGACTACTACCACCGCCAGCAGATGCTGTTCCTCGATTTCGTCGAGAAGGGGCTGGTGACGCGCAAATCCTCCAAGGTCAACTGGGACCCGGAGGACATGACGGTGCTCGCCAACGAGCAGGTCATCGACGGGCGCGGCTGGCGCTCGGGCGCGCTGGTCGAACAGCGCGAGCTGACGCAGTGGTTCTTCAAGATCACCGATTTCGCACAGGACCTGCTGGATTCGCTCGACGGCCTCGACGAATGGCCCGAAAAAGTGAAGCTGATGCAGCAGAACTGGATCGGCCGTTCGGAAGGCCTGCTGATCCGCTGGCCTCTGGCTGTCCCAGATGCTGGCAAGATTGGCGACGGCGAGCATGAGCTGGAAGTCTACACGACGCGGCCCGACACCATTTTCGGCGCCTCCTTCATGGCCGTCGCAGCTGATCATCCGCTGGCCAAGAAAGCCGCCGAGAACAATCCGGAACTGGCGAAGTTCATAGAAGAGATACGCCATATGGGCACTTCGGTGGCAGCGCTGGAGACGGCCGAGAAGAAGGGTTTCGACACCGGCATCCGCGTCGTCCATCCTTTTGACGACAGCTGGACGCTGCCTGTCTACGTCGCCAATTTCGTGCTGATGGAGTACGGCACCGGCGCTATCTTCGGCTGCCCGTCCGGCGACCAGCGCGACCTCGACTTCGCCAACAAATACGGCCTGCCGGTGATTCCGGTGGTGATGCCCGAGGGAGCCGACGCGAAGACCTTCCAGATCACCGAGGAAGCCTATGTCGACGACGGCGTGATCATCAATTCACGCTTCCTCGACGGCATGGAGCCGGACCGCGCCTTCGACGAGGTGGCGAAGCTGCTGGAGCAGAAGACGATCGGCAACCGGCCTATGGCCGAGCGCAAGGTGAATTTCCGCCTGCGCGACTGGGGCATTTCGCGCCAGCGTTACTGGGGCTGCCCGATCCCGATGATCCATTGCGAGGCTTGCGGCGTGGTGCCGGTGCCGAAGGCCGACCTGCCGGTCAAGCTGCCGGACGATGTCGATTTCGACCGGCCGGGCAATCCGCTCGACCGGCATCCGAGCTGGCGCCATGTGAAGTGCCCGCAATGCGGTGGGGATGCGCGGCGCGAAACCGACACGATGGACACGTTCGTCGATTCGTCCTGGTATTTCGCCCGCTTCACCGCGCCCTGGGCGCATGAGCCGACCGATCCCAAGGCGGCCAATGAGTGGCTGCCGGTCGACCAGTATATCGGCGGCATCGAGCATGCGATCCTGCATCTACTCTATTCGCGCTTCTTCACCCGCGCCATGCGCGAGACCGGCCATGTCGATCTGGCCGAGCCGTTCAAGGGCCTGTTCACGCAAGGCATGGTGGTGCACGAGACCTACCGCGTCGGCTCGGCTTCGAATGGCCGCTGGCTGGCGCCGACCGAGGTCAGGCTGGAGGGCGTCGACGGCGAACGCCGCGCCTTCGACATCGCCACCGGCGAGGCGGTCACCATCGGTCCGCTCGAGAAGATGTCGAAGTCGAAGAAGAACACGGTGAGCCCGGAAGACATCACCGACGGTTACGGCGCCGACACGGCGCGCTGGTTCATGCTGTCGGATTCGCCGCCCGAGCGCGACGTCGAATGGACCGACGATGGCGCCGCCGGCGCGCATCGCTTCATGCAGCGCATCTGGCGCCTGGTGTCGACGGCGGCCGAGACGCTGGCAGGCGTCAAGCCGGTCGCCGCTGATGCCGGCGAGGCGGGAGCGGTCTCGAAGGCCACGCACAAGATCCTGAAGGCAGTCGGCGAGGACATCGAGAAGCTCGGCTTCAACCGTGCCATCGCCCGCATCTATGAACTGGCCAATTTGCTGACCACGCCGCTCAACGCGGTGGCGGAAGGCAAGGCCGATCCGGCACTGCAAGGCGCCTGCCGCGAGGCGGTGGAGATCCTGGTGCATCTGGTCGCGCCTGTCATGCCGCATCTGGCCGAAGAGTGCTGGGAGACGCTCGGCGGCACCGATCTGGTCGCCGAACGGCCGTGGCCAGTCTTCGATCCGGCACTGGTCGTCGACAATGAAGTGACCTATCCGGTGCAGGTCAACGGCAAGAAGCGGGGGGATTTGACAATTGCCCGCGACGCGGACCAAGGTGCGGTCGAAAAAGCGGTATTGGCTCTCGACTTCGTGCAGAAAGCGCTCGAAGGTAAGGCTCCGCGCAAGGTGATCATCGTGCCGCAGAGGATCGTCAATGTCGTTGCCTGATCGGGAAAAGACAGAGCTGAGCCGTTTGCTGCGCCGCGCCGCGCTTGCCGGCCTAATCGGCTCGCTTGCGCTGGTTTCGGCCTGCACGGTGCGGCCGCTCTATTCCAACGCGCCTTTGTCGCCCGGCTCGAACGCGACAGCCAATTCCGAACTAGCGTCGATCGCCATCAAGCCGGTCAAGACGCGCTATGCCCAGCAGGTGCGCAACAATCTGATCTTCGGCTTCGGGCGCGGCGCCGGCGAACCGGCATCGCCGGTTTATTCGCTCGACCTCACCGTGACCGAGGCGGTCGAATCCTCGGCCCTCGTGCAGGTCCAAACCGATCAGGACGAGCCAACCGCCGGTTCGGTGACGCTGACCGCCAGCTATTCGCTGACGGACATGAAAACCGGCGCCGTCGTCACGGTCGGCAAGCGCGCGATCACCTCGTCCTTCGACAGGCCGCGGCAGGAATTTGCCTCCTACCGGGCGCAGATCGACGCCGAAAATCGCGCCGCGCGCGAGCTGGCCGAAGCCCTGCAACTGTCCATCGCCCAGGATCTGGTCCGGCACGGCAAGAAGACTGGCTAGCGCCACTTTTCCTGTCACGGAAGACGCCATCTCGGCCCGCTTTGCGCTGGCCGAGAGCTCCTTCTTTTTAGCCTCACGCATGTCGATCAGTGGATGATCATGGGTGAGGATCGTCGGCTCGAATCCGGCTCGTCCGCCGTCGCTGCGAAAGATGCATTTCGGTCGCTCCAAAGGCGCTGACGGGAAGCAACTGTTAACCACTCGCTCCCTATTGCTCAGCAGACGGTTCAGCGTGAGTCTTGAGAATGGAATCCAAGCGTTTTCCTCGGGTCAATTCATTGACAGTTTCGCCCGATAATCCCGAGGGTGAGCGTTTGAACAACAAGGCGGATGGCCAGCGGGCCGGCGCGGCCAGGGCTGGCAATCCCCCGCCGCCTCTCGATCTCGGCGGCAACGAAAGCCCGGCCTGGCAGGACTATTTCTTCCTGGCGCCCAATGTGCGGTTCACGCGCACGCCGGACTATGAAGCCAGCACACGTCAGCCGCGCCAGATTACCCCCGAGCAAGGCGAACCGCCGGCGCGGCAAGCAGTCGCACAGCCTGCTGCGGCGCCGTCGTCCGCAGTCTCGCCCCCGTCATTGTCGGCGGCGGTGCAAAGCCGGAATTCGGCTTCGGTGGCCGCTCGGCCACCTGCGGACAACAGAGCCGCGACGCATGGGAGGCCGCCAGCACCGGGTGCGGCAGCCGTTCCGCCAAGGCATGTTGGCGAAGATGCACGGGCTGCTGCGCCGGCGGGTGCGAGAACAGCGGTCGCGGCACGTGCATCCGCACCGGCATCGTCTGCCCAGGCAATGGCGGCGCCGGTCAAAACAACAGGTCGCGAAACCGTACGCTGGCCCTATCTGTCGAATCACGTCTTCTTCGAACTCATGGCGCCTTACATGATCGAGAGCCCGTTGCCGGCGCCGCGGGCGGTTCCGGCTTCGCGCCCGGCAGCGCCGGTTGTCTCCCCACGGGTCGACATCCGCGCCGCCACGGCCGATCCGACCGCGTTGTTCCGGATCATTGAATGCCTTCCAGGCCAGCAGGCTCCGTCGACCTTGCCGGAAGTCCGCCCTGCCAACTCGAACGAAGCGGTGGTTCAACCGGCAGCGAGCAGCGCACCGCAACGGACCCGGGTGAAGGTGGCAATTCCGTCTGCTGTCAGCAACGGCGTTCCGGCGCAGGTCACGCAAGGCGCGGAGGAGACCGTGTCTGCTCCGGCAGCACGCGTGTCTTCGCCGCTGCCCGTGGTCGGCAAGATCGTGCCGGCCACGACAGGCGAGGCGTATGAACTTCCCTCGGAAGAGCTGCTGCAGCGGCCGCCGGAGGGACAGGGTTTCTACATGTCGCAGGAGCGGCTTGAGCAGAATGCCGACCTGCTGGAAAGCGTCTTGGAAGATTTCGGCGTGCGCGGCGAGATCATCCACGTTCGCCCCGGTCCGGTCGTCACGCTCTATGAGTTCGAGCCGGCGCCGGGCGTCAAATCCTCGCGTGTCATCGGGCTCGCCGACGACATCGCCCGCTCCATGTCGGCGGTTTCGGCGCGCGTCGCCGTCGTGCCCGGCCGCAACGTCATCGGCATCGAGCTTCCCAACGAGACGCGCGAGACCGTCTATTTCCGCGAACTGATCGAATCGGAGGGTTTCCGCAAGACCAGCTGCAAGCTGGCGCTTTGCCTCGGCAAGACGATCGGCGGCGAGCCTGTCATCGCCGAGCTGGCGAAGATGCCGCATCTGCTCGTCGCCGGCACCACCGGCTCGGGCAAGTCGGTTGCCATCAACACCATGATCCTGTCGCTGCTCTACCGGCTGAAGCCGGAAGAGTGCCGGCTGATCATGGTCGATCCCAAGATGCTCGAACTCTCGGTCTATGACGGTATCCCGCATCTTCTGACCCCCGTCGTCACCGATCCCAAGAAGGCGGTTACCGCGCTCAAATGGGCGGTGCGCGAGATGGAGGACCGCTATCGCAAGATGGCGCGGCTCGGCGTACGCAATATCGACGGCTACAATGAGCGCGCCGCCCAAGCCCGCGACAAGGGCGAGGCGGTCGTCATGACCGTGCAGGCCGGCTTCGAAAAGGGCACCGGCGAGCCGCTGTTCGAGCAGCAGGAAATCGACCTTGCGCCGATGCCCTACATCGTCGTCATCGTCGACGAGATGGCCGACCTGATGATGGTCGCCGGCAAGGAGATCGAAGGCGCCATCCAGCGCCTGGCGCAGATGGCGCGCGCCGCCGGCATCCACCTGATCATGGCGACGCAGCGCCCCTCGGTCGATGTCATCACCGGCACGATCAAGGCCAACTTCCCAACCCGCATCTCCTTCCAGGTCACCTCGAAAATCGACAGCCGCACCATTCTGGGCGAGCAGGGCGCCGAACAACTGCTTGGCCAGGGCGACATGCTGCACATGATGGGTGGCGGCCGCATTTCTCGCGTGCACGGCCCCTTCGTGTCCGACGCGGAGGTCGAGCATGTCGTGGCGCATCTGAAGGCGCAGGGCCGCCCGGAATATCTGGAAACCGTGACAGCCGACGAGGACGAGGAAGAGATCGAAGACGACCAGGGCGCGGTCTTCGACAAGGGATCCGTTGCCGCCGAAGACAGTGATGCCGCCTATGACGAGGCGGTCAAGGTGGTGGTGCGAGACAAGAAGTGTTCGACGTCGTACATCCAGCGCCGCCTCGGCATCGGCTACAACCGCGCCGCATCGCTGGTCGAACGCATGGAAAAGGAAGGGCTGGTCGGCGCGCCCAACCATGTCGGCAAGCGCGAGATCATCATGGGGCGGCGCCCGCCGGTAGCCGCGCCTGACGATGACGGCGCGGAATGATCGGCGGCCCTTTCGGCGATAGGGCTTCTTCTGACGCGTAATAAAAAAGGCCGGTTGCCCGGCCTTTTCTCATTGAAGCAGTGCGACCTCAGCCGATCTTCTGGCCGGTCTTTGCCCAGTCTGCGGCGAACTGGTCCAGGCCCTTATCGGTCAGCGGGTGCTTGACCAGCGCCTTCAGCGTCGCCGGCGGTGCGGTCACGACGTCGGCGCCGATCAGGGCGGCCTGCTTGACATGGTTCACCGTGCGCACCGAGGCGACGAGGATCTCGGTCTGGAAATCGTAATTGTCGTAGATCTGCCGGATCTCCTGGATCAGCTCCATGCCGTCCGAACCGGTGTCGTCGACGCGGCCGACGAAGGGCGAAATGAACGAGGCGCCGGCCTTGGCGGCGAGCAGCGCCTGGTTGGCCGAGAAGCACAGCGTGACGTTGACCATGCGGTTCATCTGGGTGCGGATCGTCTTGCAGGCCCTCAGGCCGTCCAGCGTCAGCGGCACCTTGATGCAGACATTGGGGGCGATCTTGGCCAGCACCTCGGCCTCCGCCATCATGTCCTTGTACTCGCTCGCCACGACTTCGGCCGAGACCGGGCCGGCGACGATATCGCAGATCTGTTTGGTGACGTCGGCGATCTTGCCGCCGGATTTGAGGATCAGCGACGGATTGGTGGTGACGCCGTCGAGCAGCCCCAGATCGTTGAGCTCACGGATATCCTTGATATCGGCGGTGTCGACAAAAAATTTCATGGCGGGTCTCCTGACGATTTCGTCGTGCTTGGGAAGGCACGTTCAGCGTTGCTCTTTGATCTAGACCAAAGTCGGGGCAAGGTCACGCCTCATGATCGAAGATTCGCCCTTTGTCGCAGCCGCACCGGTGCTGGTGCCGATGCCTGCCGAACGCCCCTACACCTATGCCGTGCCGGCCGGCATGCGCGTGGTGCCGGGCTCGATCGTGCGCGTGCCGCTCGGGCCGCGCCAGGTTGCCGGCATCGTCTGGGATGGCGCGGTCGAGAATATCGACGCGAAAAAGCTGCGCCCGATCGAACAGGTTTTCGACTGCCCGCCGATCGACCGCGCCATGCGTCGTTTCGTCGATTGGGTGGCGCAGTACACGCTGTCACCACCCGGAATGGTGGCGCGGATGCTGCTGCGTGCGCCGGAGGCCTTTGATCCGGAACCCTGGATCGAGGGGCTGCAGCGCACGCTCATTGTTCCCGACCGCATGACCGATGCGCGGGCGCGCGTGCTGGAAACGGCCGAGGGCGGGCTGGCCTGGACACGCTCGGGTCTGGCGCACGCCGCCGGTGTGTCGTCGACGGTGATCGAGGGGCTGAAAGCGCAAGGCGTGTTCGAGACGGTGATGATCCCGCCGCGCCCGGTGGTGGCCGCGCCCGACTCGAGCTATGCCATACCGGAATTGATGCCGGATCAGAGCGACGCGGCGCTGATGCTGCGCGCCAATGTCGCGGCTGGCGTGTTCAATGTCGCGCTGCTCGACGGCGTCACCGGCTCCGGCAAGACCGAGGTTTATTTCGAGGCGGTGGCGGCCGCGCTCGACCAGGGCAAGCAGGTGCTGATCCTGCTGCCGGAAATCGCGCTCACCCACGCGTTCCTCGAACGCTTCCAGCAGCGCTTCGGCGCCAAGCCGGGCGAATGGCATTCAGACCTGCCGCCCAGGATGCGCGAAAAAGTCTGGCGGCAAGTGGCGGAAGGCAGCGTGCGCGTCGTTGCCGGTGCCCGCTCGGCGCTGTTCCTGCCGTTCAAGGAGCTTGGCCTGATCGTCGTCGATGAGGAGCACGACCCGGCCTACAAGCAGGAAGACCGGGTCTTCTACAATGCGCGCGACATGGCAGTGGTGCGCGGTCACATCGGCAGCTTTCCGGTCGTACTGGCGTCAGCGACACCTTCGGTCGAAAGCCGGGTCAATGCGAGCCAAGGCAAATACAACAGAGCCGTTCTCTCTGCCCGTTTCGCCGAGGCCGCACTTCCGCAGCTGAAGTCGATCGACATGCGCCGCGCGCCGCCGGCGCGGGGCGGCTTCCTGTCGCCGGTGCTGCTCGACCATATGCGCAAGACGCTGGAAAGGAAGGAGCAGTCGCTGCTGTTCCTCAACCGGCGCGGCTATGCGCCACTGACGCTGTGCCGGGTCTGCGGCCACCGTTTCGGCTGCCCGGTCTGCTCGGCCTGGCTGGTCGAGCATCGCTTTCGCGGGCAATTGGTCTGCCATCATTGCGGGCACAATGAGCGCCGCCCCGAAGCCTGCCCGGAATGTGGCACGCTCGATCATCTGGTCGCTTGCGGGCCGGGCGTCGAGCGCATCGCCGAGGAGGTCGTCACGCATTTCCCCGACGCGCGCACCATCGTTTTGTCATCCGACCTGATGGGTGGGGTGCGGCGGCTGCGGCTGGAACTGGAGGCGATCGCCGATGGCGAGGCTGACATCGTCATCGGCACGCAGCTGGTCGCCAAGGGGCACAATTTTCCCAATATGACGCTGGTCGGCGTCGTCGATGCCGACCTTGGCCTTGCCAATGGCGACCCGCGCGCCGCCGAGCGCACTTTCCAATTGCTCAGCCAGGTCACGGGTCGCGCGGGACGCACCGGCAAGAAGAGCCTTGGCCTGCTGCAAACCTTTCAACCCGAGCATCCGGTGATGCGGGCGATCGTCTCGGGCGATGCCGAGGCCTTTTACGAGCGCGAGATCGCCGAGCGCGAACGGGCGGCCTTGCCACCGTTCGGCCGGCTGGCCGGCGTCATCGTCAGCGCGGTGACGCGGGCTGAGGCCGAGGGCCATGCACGCGGCCTGCGCCGCGCCGCGCCCGAGGCGTCAGACCTGTTCGTGCTGGGGCCGGCCGAGGCGCCACTGTCCTTGCTTGGCGGCCGCCATCGCTTCCGCCTGCTGATCCAGGGCGAACGGCGCGCCGACATGCAAGGCTTTATCCGCGCCATGCTGGCCAACGGACCAAAGCAGCGCGGCTCGGTCAGGGTCCAGGTCGACATCGATCCGCAGAGCTTTTTGTAAGGTCGCGATATCGGCGATACGGTGCAGGCCAGCGAGAAACGGAAGATTACATGAAAACCCTTGGCCTTCTGGGCGGCATGAGCTGGGAATCGACGGCCATCTACTATCGCCTGCTCAACGAGATCGTGCGAGAGCGCCTCGGCGGGCTGCATTCGGCGAAACTGCTGCTCTGGTCGTTCGACTTTGCCGAGATCGCCGAGCGCCAGCATCACGGCGACTGGGACGGCGCCGGCGTGCTTCTTGTCGAGGCCGCGCGCAAGCTCGAGGCGGGTGGTGCGGAAGGCCTGCTTCTGTGCACCAACACCATGCACAAACTGGCCGACCAGGTGCAGACGTCCGTCTCCATCCCGCTGATCCATATCGCCGACGCCACCGCGATCGCGGTCAAGCGTGCCGGCATGCAGCGCCCGGCGCTTTTGGCGACGCGCTTCACCATGGAGCAGGATTTCTACAAGGGCCGGCTCGCCGATAAATACGGCCTGTCGCCAGTGGTGCCCGATGCCGCAGGCCGCGACATGGTGCATCGCGTCATCTATGACGAGTTGTGCCAGGGCATCGTCACCGACGCCTCGAAGACGGCTTACATAGAAGAGGCCGAACGCCTGCGCCGGGAAGAGGCTGCCGACAGCATCATCATGGGCTGCACCGAGATCACCATGCTGATCGGACAGGGCGATTTCGACATTCCGGTTTTTGACACGACACGCATCCATGCCGAGGCGGCAGTGGAATTCGCTCTGGGTTGATGCGGCTTTCCTAAAGTGCCCGGAGCCATCTGGCGCGGCTTTTTTCCTCCGCTAGAATGCCCGCAATTTCAAAACAGGCATTTTGAGGGGATAGTATGGATTTTGCGCTTCCGTGGCCGACGAGCCAGGGCGAATGGCTGGCCTGGTCGAGCGCCGTCTTCACCGTGCTGCTTGGCCTTCTGTTTTTTCTGGCGCCTGGCCTCGCCTTCCGCATCCTGCGCCTGCAGGCCAAGCCCGAGAAAGCAGCGGCGATTGCCGAGGGGCGGGGCAGGATGTCGGGCTTTTATCTCGGTGTCGGCCTGTGCTGCATCCTCTTGGCGCAGCCGCTGGTTTACATGGCGCTCGGCTTCTCCTGGCTGTTCACCGCCTTCGGCCGGCTGCTGTCGATGATGTCGGATGGCGCCAACACACCTTTCAATTGGGTTTCCATTGTGGTGGAATTGGTCTTGGCGGCATTGCCGCTCGCCTTTGCCTTCGGCTTTGTGCCTTGAATCCTTAGCTATTCCGGGGCGCAGGGCGAGACTCTTTTGCCGGATGCGACAATAGTGCCTGAAAACCATGCGGAACGACGCATTGCGGTCTTAAAATGCCTGTGCTAGACGGCAATCGACTTTCGGCCGGGGATAGCGGAAGCCGCGCCTCCGTGCTTGAAAAAATGCAGTAAGGTCAAAGATTTAGCCAGAGTTTTTGCTCGCGCCAACAATCTGCGGCCTGTCAGACAAGAGAAAAGACGGTCCGTGGCTCAATCGTCATCGCCAATCTCAGGTGTTGCAGAACGCTACGCGGGTTCGCTGTTCGAACTCGCGCGGCAGGCAAATTCGGTCGCCAAGGTCGAGGCCGACCTCAACAGTTTCGAAGCCATGCTCGAAGGCAGCGCCGACCTGACCCGCCTGATCAACAGCCCGGTGTTCTCCAGCGAGGACCAAGCCAAGGCTATCGCTGCGATCGCCGACAAGGCGGGGATTACCGGCCTCGCCGGCAATTTCCTGCGCGTCGTCGCCCAGAACCGGCGGCTGTTCGCCGTTCCCGGCATGATCAAGGCGTTCCGCCAGATTGCTGCCGAAGCGCGTGGTGAGACCACTGCTGATGTCACGTCGGCACATGAGCTGACGGCGGCCCAGCAAACAGAACTGAAGGCCGCGCTGAAAAGCGTTGCCGGCAAGGACGTGGCCATCTCCGTCACCGTCGATCCGTCGCTGCTCGGCGGGCTGGTGGTCAAGATGGGCTCGCGCCAGATCGATACGTCGCTCAAAACCAAACTCAATTCGCTCAAGCTTGCACTGAAAGAGGTCGGCTGATGGACATCCGCGCCGCGGAAATTTCCGCAATTCTGAAAGACCAGATCAAGAATTTCGGCAAGGAGGCCGAGGTCTCCGAAGTCGGACAGGTGCTGTCCGTCGGTGACGGTATCGCCCGCGTCTACGGCCTCGACAATGTCCAGGCCGGCGAAATGGTCGAATTCCCCGGCGGCATCCGCGGCATGGCGCTCAACCTCGAAGCCGACAATGTCGGCGTCGTCATCTTCGGTGCCGACCGCGACATCAAGGAAGGCGACATCGTCAAGCGCACCGGCGCCATCGTCGACGTTCCGGTCGGTCCAGGCCTGCTCGGCCGCGTCGTCGACGCGCTCGGCAACCCGATCGACGGCAAGGGCCCGATCAAGGCGACCGAACGCAAGCGCGTCGACGTCAAGGCGCCCGGCATCATCCCGCGCAAATCGGTGAACGAGCCGATGTCGACCGGCCTCAAGGCCATCGATGCGCTGATCCCGGTCGGCCGCGGCCAGCGCGAGCTGGTCATCGGCGATCGCCAGACCGGCAAGACCGCCATCATCCTCGACACCATGCTCAACCAGAAGTCGGTGCACGACAACGGTCCCGAGAAGGAAAAGCTGTACTGCGTCTACGTCGCCGTCGGCCAGAAGCGCTCGACCGTCGCGCAGTTCGTCAAGGTTCTGGAAGAGCGCGGCGCGCTCGAATATTCGATCATCGTCGCCGCCACCGCTTCCGACCCGGCGCCGATGCAGTTCCTGGCGCCGTTCGCCGGCGCCACCATGGGCGAATATTTCCGCGACAACGGCATGCACGCGCTGATCAGCTACGACGATCTGTCGAAGCAGGCCGTCGCCTATCGCCAGATGTCGCTGCTGCTGCGCCGCCCGCCGGGCCGCGAAGCCTATCCTGGCGACGTTTTCTACCTGCACTCGCGCCTGCTCGAGCGCGCCGCCAAGCTCAATGACGATCTGGGCGGCGGATCGCTGACCGCTTTGCCGATCATCGAGACGCAGGCCAATGACGTGTCGGCCTACATCCCGACCAACGTGATCTCGATCACCGACGGCCAGATCTTCCTCGAAACCAACCTGTTCTTCCAGGGTATCCGCCCTGCGGTGAACGTCGGCCTCTCGGTCAGCCGCGTCGGCTCGGCCGCGCAGATCAAGGCGATGAAGCAGGTTGCCGGCTCGATCAAGGGCGAGCTCGCGCAGTACCGCGAAATGGCGGCCTTCGCGCAGTTCGGCTCGGATCTCGATGCCGCCACGCAGCGCCTGCTCAACCGCGGATCGCGCCTGACCGAACTCCTGAAGCAGCCGCAGTTCTCGCCGCTGAAGACGGAAGAGCAGGTCGCTGTGATCTTCGCCGGCGTCAACGGCTATCTCGACAAGCTGCCGGTCAACCAGGTCGGCAAGTTCGAGCATGGCCTGCTCAGCCACATGCGTGCGGCGGGCAAGGACGTTCTCGATGCCATCCGCAAGGAAAAGGCACTGTCGGACGATCTGCGCGCCAAGCTGAAGGCCGAGATCGACGCTTTCGCCAAGACCTTCGCCTGAGCGAAGCGACAAGACGGGATCAGGTTTGAAGCATGCCTTCATTAAAAGACCTTCGTAACCGTATCGCCTCGGTCAAGGCGACGCAGAAGATCACCAAGGCGATGCAGATGGTCGCCGCGGCGAAGCTGCGCCGTGCGCAAGAGGCCGCGGAAGCGGCGCGCCCCTATTCGGAGCGCATGGGTTCCGTGCTGGCCAACATCACCCAGGCGATCGGCGGCGGCGGCGATGCCCCGGCGCTGATGACCGGCACCGGCAAGGACAACGTGCACCTGCTCGTCGTCTGCACCGCCGAGCGCGGCCTGTGCGGCGGTTTCAATTCGCAGATCGCCCGTCTTGCCCGCGACCACATCCGCCGGCTTTTGGCCGACGGCAAGCAGGTCAAGATCATCTGCGTCGGCAAGAAGGGTTTCGACATCCTGCGCCGCGATTACGCATCGATGATCATCGACCGTGTGGATCTGCGCGAGGTCAAGACGCTCCGTTTCGTCAACGCCGACGCGATCGCCAAGAAGGTCATCCACCTCTTCAACGAGGGCGGCTTCGACATCTGCACGCTGTTCTATTCGCAGTTCAAGTCGGTGATCAGCCAGATCCCGACCGCACAGCAGATCATTCCGGCCGGTGTGGCTTCGGCTCCAGCCGAGGCGGTGGATGGCGGTAACGCCGTTTACGAATACGAACCGGAGCCGGGCGAAATCCTCTCCGACCTCATCCCGCGCAACATCTCCGTGCAGGTTTTCCGGGCGCTGCTCGAAAACGCCGCCGGCGAAATGGGCGCCAAAATGAGTGCCATGGACAATGCGACGCGCAACGCCGGCGAGATGATCAACAAGCTGTCGATCACCTACAACCGCCAGCGGCAGGCGCAGATCACCAAGGAACTGATCGAAATCATTTCGGGCGCCGAAGCGCTCTAGGCGCGGTCCGCGGGTCATCGACCCGCGACCGGACCGCGTTAGAAACAAAGGACGAAAAAGGGTAAAGACGATGGCGAAAGCAGCGACCCCCAAGACGGCGGCCCCCAAGGCAGCCGCCGCAAAGACCGCAGCCCCGGCGAAGGCAGCCAAGGCTCCGGCGGCAGCCGCGAAGGCAGCTCCGGCAAAGACGGCGGCAGCGCCGGCCAAAACCGCGGCGGCCAAGACTTCGGCTGTTGCCACCAAGGCAACCGGCGTTGTCGGCAAGGTTCGCCAGGTCATCGGCGCCGTCGTCGACGTGCAGTTCGGCGATCACCTGCCGGCGATCCTGAACGCGCTCGAGACGACCAATGTCGGCAACCGCCTGGTGCTCGAAGTTGCCCAGCATCTCGGTGAAAACACCGTGCGCTGCATCGCCATGGACTCGACCGAAGGTCTGGTGCGCGGCCAGGAAGTGCGCGACACCGGCGCGCCGATCACCGTTCCGGTCGGCCCGGGCATGCTCGGCCGCATCATCAACGTCATCGGCGAGCCGGTCGACGAAGAAGGCCCGGTCGATGCGACCGAAATGCGCTCCATCCACCAGCCGGCTCCGACCTATGTCGAGCAGTCGACGGAAGCACAGATCCTGATCACCGGCATCAAGGTGCTCGACCTGCTGGCGCCTTACGCCAAGGGCGGCAAGATCGGCCTGTTCGGCGGCGCCGGCGTCGGCAAGACCGTGCTGATCCAGGAGCTGATCAACAACATCGCCAAGGCGCATGGTGGTTATTCGGTGTTCGCCGGCGTTGGCGAGCGCACCCGCGAAGGCAACGATCTCTATCACGAATTCATCGAATCCGGCGTCAACAAGAAGGGCGGCGGCGAAGGTTCCAAGGCCGCGCTCGTGTACGGCCAGATGAACGAGCCGCCGGGCGCGCGCGCCCGCGTCGGCCTGACCGGTCTGACGGTTGCGGAATATTTCCGCGACCAGGGCCAGGACGTGCTGTTCTTCGTCGACAACATCTTCCGCTTCACGCAGGCGGGTTCGGAAGTGTCGGCTCTGCTCGGCCGTATCCCGTCGGCCGTCGGCTATCAGCCGACGCTCGCCACCGACATGGGCGCGCTGCAGGAACGCATCACCACCACCACCAAGGGTTCGATCACCTCGGTGCAGGCCATCTACGTGCCCGCCGACGACTTGACCGATCCGGCGCCGGCGACCTCGTTCGCTCACCTTGACGCGACGACGACGCTCAACCGCGCGATCGCCGAAAAGGGCATCTACCCCGCGGTCGATCCGCTGGATTCGACCTCGCGCATGCTCGACCCGCTGGTCGTCGGCGACGAGCATTACGGCGTCGCGCGCCAGGTGCAGTCGATCCTCCAGCGCTACAAGTCGCTGCAGGACATCATCGCCATCCTGGGCATGGACGAGCTGTCGGAAGAGGACAAACAGACCGTGGCCCGCGCCCGCAAGATCGAGCGCTTCCTGTCGCAGCCGTTCTTCGTCGCCGAAGTGTTCACCGGCGCGCCGGGCAAGCTGGTCGACCTCGCCGACACCATCAAGGGCTTCAAGGGCCTCTGCAACGGCGACTACGATCACCTGCCGGAAGCCGCCTTCTACATGGTCGGCGGCATCGAGGAAGCGGTCGAGAAGGCACAGCGCCTGGCGGCTGAAGCAGCTTAATCAAGCGAATAGCGGATAGGGAGTAGCGAATAGGGCAAGGTGAGCCGAGCGAGTTTCTTCCCTACTCGCTACTCACTATTCCCTACTCGCTAAAGTGATCATGGCTGAAGCTTTCAAATTCGAACTGGTCTCGCCGGAACGCCTGCTGGTTTCCGAGCAGGTCGAATCCGTCGTCATTCCGGGCGCCGAAGGCGAGATGACGGTGATGGCGCATCACGCGCCGGTCATGACAACGATCAAGCCGGGTGTCGTCACGGTGAAGACCGCGTCGGGCGGCGAAGAACGCTATGTCGTGTTCGGCGGTTTCGCCGACATTGTTCCAGCCGGCTGCACGCTGCTGGCGGAATCGGCAGTAGCGGTGAAGGATGTCGACCGTGCCGACCTCACGCGCCGCATCCAGGAAGCCAAGGAAGACGCCACTGATGCCAAGGACGATCAGACCCGCAGCAAGGCGGAACAGTTCCTTAGCCAGCTCACTACACTGGAAGGCGCGCTCCTGCCGGCGTAAAAGTCGGTTTGGATGACTTGATGAAAAGCGGGGCCTTGCCTCGCTTTTTTGTTTGTTGGACAGTCCGGCTGACTTGGCGTGGGGGGACAGCCGATGACGCAGGAAGCAGACCAACCAGAAACGGCTTCCAGATCCCGGTGGTCGACGGCGCTGGTGTCGGCCTTTGGCGGACCGTTCGGCGGATTTCTGTGGATCGGCGCCGGCAGGCTGGCGCTCGCCAGCCTGGTGGCGGTCAGCGTCCTCAGTCTCGCGATCATCTACATCGGCTTTCCGGTGCTGCCCGGCGTCGATCTTACCTGGCTGGCCAATCTTTCAAGTATCGGCTTGATGATCTTGTGGGTGGCGCTTGTCGTGCCCTTCGCGTCCCGGTTCAAGCCGGACAAATGGTACGCGCACGGGTTTTGGGTGCTGGTGCTCGTCTTTCTCTCCTCACCCGTGCCCGCAATGGTGATCCGTTCGTTTCTATTCCAACCGTTTTCGATTCCGTCCGGCAGCATGGTGCCGACATTGCAGGAAGGCGACCATCTCTTCGTCTCCAAATTCGCCTACGGCTACAGTCGCTACAGCGTGCCATTCAATCTGCTGCCGATAGAAGGACGCATATTCGGCGCGGAGCCCAAGCGCGGGGATGTCGTGGTGTTCAAATTCCCGCCAGACCCCAGCGCGGATTACATCCAGCGGATCGTCGGTCTTCCCGGCGACAGGATTCAGATCGTCGACGGTGTGCTTCACATCAACGATGTGGCCGTCGGCCTTGAGGATGCCGGCACGTTCTCGTACGAGGAGAGGCCAGCCAAGCTTCAACGGGAGACCCTGCCGGGGGGCGTCAGCCATTTCGTTCTCAACCTGACGGACAACTCGATTGGTGACAATACGCGTGTGTTCGAGGTGCCCGAAGGCCATTATTTCGTACTGGGCGACAACAGGGACAATGCCTCCGACAGCCGGTTCACGGTAGGCTTCGTTCCCTACGAAAACCTTGTCGGCAAGGCCGTGCGATTGTTCTGGAATTCGCAAGGCACGGATTACGCGTCCCGGCAGACGTTGGACGGTTCGGCTGCCAGATAGGCCCAAACCACATTGGGTCCGACTCGACTACTCGCTTCCTATGCCGAGCGCAGCGAAGGCCAGGGTGGGACCATCCCGTCGCAGGTGGACGAGATGCACGGCCACGAGTTCGATCAGCGTCTGGCGCTCGGCGTGCTCCCCAGCGAAGCCGGCAAGGTCGAACACCGCCGTCACGGTCTCATTCGCCGGTAGCTGTTGGCTCAAAAGCGCCGTCAGTGCCGCGTCGAGCGGATCGGTGAAATGGTTTTCGGGCAAGGTGTTTCCGCGCGCGGCGCAGGCGGCGATCCAGGCGGCAACCACCAGAGTGAGATGCACGAACTCGGTACCGGCTTCGAGGCACTCGAGGGCGGACGCGATGATGCGCTGGGGCAGCTTCTGGCTGCCATCATTGGCGATCTGCGCGGTGCGGTGGGCGAGCGCGGTGTTTGAAAAACGCTCGGCAAGCTCGGCTGTATAGGTTTTTGTGTCGAGTCCGGCATCCTCCGGCAATGTCGGGATGGCTTCGGCCCAGAGCCCGTCGACGAACTGCCGGATCGCCGGATCGGCGAAGGCGCGGTCGACCGTGGCGTGGCCGCTGAGCAGGCCGAGATAGGCGATGCCTGAATGCGCGCCGTTGAGCAGCCTGAGCTTCATGTCCTCGAAGGGGGCGACATCCCCAACCATGGTAACGCCGAATTTCTCCCAAGCCGGCCGACCCGCCGGAAAATTGTCTTCGATGACCCATTGGCGGAAGGGTTCGGTCATAACAGGCCAGGCATCCTCGACGCCGAGTTGTCCCGCGATCCGCGCCCGGTCGGCATAGGTTGTCGCCGGCACGATGCGGTCGACCATGCTGGAGGGAAACGCGACTGCATCGGCGATGTGACGGGCGAGCCCGGCATCGCGCAACGCCGCGAATTCGGTCAGCAGCCGGTGCAGTGTGGCGCCATTGGCCGGCAGGTTGTCGCAACACAGCACGGTAAAGGGCGGTGTTCCCGCGGCCAGCCTTCGGGCAAGCGCTTCGGTCAGAAAACCATGCGCGGTCTTTGGCATCCGCGGATTGGCCAGATCGTGGATGATGTCGGGATGGCTGGCGTCCAGTCCGCCGCCCGCCGCCCTGAGATAGGCCTTCTCGGTGATCGTCAGCGTGACGATGCGGGTGCGAGGATCGGTCAGCGCGGCCAGCACCGCACCGGGGTCTTCCGGGGCCACCAGCAGCGACTGGATCGAGCCGATGACGCGCAGCTCCTCCTCGCCACTGCTGCGGATCGCCAGCGTGTAGAGCCCGTCCTGCGGCGTCAGCGCGTCGCGCGTGTCGGGGCTGCGCAAGGAGACGCCAACGATGCCCCAGTCCGTTTCGCCTGCAGCCAGGCAGTCGTCGACATAGGCGGCCTGATGGGCGCGATGGAAGGCGCCGACACCAAGATGCACCATGCCTGGGGTAACCTTGCCGCGATCATATAAGGGGATTTTGGTCCCCTCGGGCAGCTGTTGTAGCGTGGCGTCGGACAGATGGCTTCTGGTCATCACGATACCGGGGCTGAGGGCTTGGGGACGCGGCGGATGACAGGCGGCGTAACACCTGTTTGCGCCTGCCGCAAGGATGCCGCTTTGCCAGCGCACATTGACTTCGCCTTGGCCCGAACGTACCGGTATCCAGACTGGAAGGAGCCGCTTTCCCCATGGTCGCGCTGACCGATCCGGACCTGCTGTTTCCATCCGAAGCGCATTCGCGCTCGCTTGCCCGCGACCTCTATGCCGGCATCAAGAACCTGCCCATCGTCAGCCCGCACGGCCACACCGATCCGCGCTGGTATGCGCTCAACGAGCCGTTCCCGGATCCGGCGCAATTGCTCATCGTGCCCGACCACTACATCTTCCGCATGCTGTTCAGCCAGGGCGTGCGGCTCGAGGATCTCGGTGTGGCGACCCTGGACGGCGCCCCGGTCGAGACCGACGGCAGGACGATCTGGCGGCGCTTTGCCGAGCACTATTATTTGTTTCGCGGCACGCCGACCCGGCTGTGGCTCGATCATGTGCTGGCCGATCTGTTCGGCATTGAAGAGCCGCTGAGCGCCGAGACCGCCGACCGCCATTACGACACGATCGCGACGCTGCTGCAGTGGGAGAATTTCCGCCCGCGCGCTTTGTTCGAGCGCTTCAACATCGAGGTCATCGCGACGACGGAAGGCGCGCTCGACGACCTGAAATGGCACCAGATGATTCGTGACAGCGGCTGGGAGGGCCGCGTCATCACCGCTTATCGGCCGGACGCGGTTGTCGATCCCGATTTCGAAGGGTTTGCGGCCAATCTCGACCGGCTCGGCGAGATCACCGGTTGCGATACCGGCAGCTGGGCTGGCTATCTCGACGCGCATCGCCAGCGCCGCGCCTTCTTCAAGAGCTTTGGCGCGACCTCGTCCGACCACGGCCATCCGACGGCCGAGACCGCCAACCTTTCCGATGCGGCTGCCCAGGAGCTGTTCAACCGCATCCGCCACGGCTCGGACGATGAGCGCGAGCGAAAGCTGTTCCGAGCCCAGATGCTGACCGAGATGGCCAAGATGAGCCGGGATGACGGGCTGGTGCTGCAGATCCATCCTGGCTCCTGGCGCAATCACTCGCCTGGCATCTTCCAGAAGTTCGGCCGCGACAAGGGTTTCGATATTCCGACGCGGACCGACTATGTGACGGCGCTGAAGCCGTTGCTCGACTGCGTCGGACTGGAGCGCGACCTGACAATCATCGCCTTCACGCTCGACGAAACCAGCTACGCACGCGAATTGGCGCCATTGGCCGGCGTCTATCCGGCGCTCCGGCTCGGGCCGGCCTGGTGGTTCCACGACAGTCCGGAAGGCATGCGCCGCTTCCGCGAGATGACAACGGAGACGGCCGGCTTCTACAACACTGTCGGCTTCAACGACGACACCCGCGCCTTTCCCTCGATCCCGGCCCGCCACGATGTGGCGCGTCGCGTCGACTGCGCCTTCCTGGCGCGGCTCGTCGCCGAACACCGGCTGCGCGAAAACGAGGCGCATGAGCTGGCCGGTGAATTGGCCTATACGCTCGCCAAGAAAGCCTATCGGCTCTGATGCATGCCGATGCGATTACCGTTGGCCAGCCGTCGACGATGAGGAGATGACGATGACAAAGATCTTCGCCCATGCCGGCGAGAGCGACTGGACGCCGACGTCTGACGGCAACAGGCGGCGGGTTCTCCTCTCCACCGATGAATTGATGCTGGTCGAATTCGGTTTCGACAAGGGCGGTGTCGGTGCCCTGCATTCGCATCCGCATGTCCAGTCAAGCTATGTCGCCGAGGGCCGGTTCGAGGTGACAATAGACGGCCAAACCGAAATCCTCGGGACAGGCGGCAGCTTCATCGTGCCGTCGGGTCTGGTGCACGGCGTCAAGGCGCTGGAAGCGGGGCGGCTGGTTGACAGCTTCACGCCGCACAGGGCCGATTTTCTCACCTGAAAGCGCGAGCGCCCGCATGGTCACGGCGACCGGCGGCGAGCAAGCGATGCGTGGCCTCGAGAATGGCCTCGACCGGTGCGTCGGCGACGTCAGCCCTGCGTCCGCGTCTCGGCGCCGTCACCACCTCGACCATGTTCGACAGCGGCCGCCACCGCTCCAGATTGGCGCCGTTGTTGACGATCACCGTCGGTGTCATGACCGTGGCGAACAGGTGCCCCAGACCGCCTTCCATGCCGACATAGGCAGCCGCCATTTCGCCGAGCGCCAGCAGGAGATCGCCGAATGCCTCGACATCGAGCCCAAGGTCGGGACCGATCATCGTGAGCCGGCTTTCCCTGGCGGCCAGGCTCTGTGGCGTCGGTCCCTTGCCCGGGGTGACCAGATACAGCACGTGATAGCCGGCATCGATGAGATTGCGGGCAACGGCTGATATCTGGTCCTCGCTCATGAACTTGTTGCCCCTGGCGTTGCCGCCAAGCAGGACCAGCGGACGGTCGTCGGCGCCGACGAGCCGGCGCGCCATGGTCCGGGCGGCCGGCGGAACATCGAGCCTGTGGTCGAAGGGCAGGTGGCGGCCGGCGAGGCGCTCGATCAGCCTGTGGTAGCGCCAGGCGTTGTGTTCGGGCCGCAAGGTCCATCGGGTGCCCCGGCGCAGCGACAGGAGATAGCCGGCAAAATTGGGCTCGTAGTGAACGCCGCGGCCGAGAAGCTGCAATCCGGTGACCATCAAGCCG
Source organism: Mesorhizobium sp. P3_A9 (assembly GCF_056402975.1). Taxonomy (NCBI): domain Bacteria; kingdom Pseudomonadati; phylum Pseudomonadota; class Alphaproteobacteria; order Hyphomicrobiales; family Phyllobacteriaceae; genus Mesorhizobium; species Mesorhizobium sp. P3_A9. The sequence goes on from NZ_JBFUGJ010000001.1 coordinate 143,798, forward strand.
GGCACGCCCGTCCGGAAGTCGACGACCGTCTTCTGTCTGCCCGGCCGTGCGAATTCAGCGAGAATGTCGGAAAGCGGCTTCAGCCTGAAGTCGTCGACCAGGGGAGCGGCATGCTTGTGCAACATGCCCATGAGCGAAGACTTGCCCTGGCAACCATAGACGATATGGCTTTGTGGGAAGGCCGTTCTCGCCGCCCGCAAGGCCGGGATCCGCAGCAACCCATCCCCGAGGGCGTCGTTGCGGACGTAGAAAATCAGCAGCGGCGCGGGCAAGTCCATGGTCGGGCGGATCCGTTAGGGCTATGGCGTCGAGAGGGGAGCCAGCTTCGGAAAAAATGCAAGAAGACAGCAAACCCCGGCTGAATCCAGAGGGAATATGCGCCAGACGTAACATTATGAGCGATAGCCGGTATCGCCGCCGCCCCGCCTCGTCATTTCGGCATTGATGTCGGTCAGGTGATATGCCGGAGCAGGCCGAAGAGCCGCTCGAACGTCTTGCCATAGGGCGGGCGCAGCAGGGCGCCGGCGCTCAAGCGCGACTGCAGGAAAACCGGCTTCTCCTTGCTGAAGGTGCGGAACCCCCATTCGCCGTGATAGGCGCCCATGCCGCTGGCGCCGACACCGCCGAAGGGCTGGTTTTCCTGCACCAGATGCAGCATGCAGTCGTTGATGGTGACGCCGCCGGCGACGGTCTCGCGCAGGATGCGCTGGCGGTTGCCGCTGTCGTTGCCGAACCAGTAGAGCGCCAGCGGCCGGTCGGCCTGGTTCACATGGCTGATCGCCTCGTCGACGGTGGCGTATTCGACGATCGGCAGCACCGGTCCGAAAATCTCCTCGCGCATCAGCCGCAGGTCCGGGCCGGCATTGCGGACCAGGGTCGGTAGCAGCTTGCGGCTCGTGGTGCCGAGATCTTCGCCGGCTGGGTTGATTTCGATGACATCGGCGCCGGCATCGCGGGCTTCCGCGATCATGGCGTGCAGGCGCTGAAAGTGCCGGTCGCTGATGATGGCGGTATAGTCGGGGTTGTCGCGCAGGGTGGGGTAGAGCTTCGCGATTGCCGTTGCGAGCTTCGCGGCGACCGCGCTTGCCTGTCCCTTCGGCACCAGCAGATAATCCGGCGCGATGCAGGTCTGCCCGGCATTGAGCAGCTTGCCATAGGCGACGCTGGCTGTTGCCGCATCGAGATCGCAGGAGGGGTCGAAGATTGCCGGCGACTTGCCGCCGAGCTCGAGCGTAACCGGGGTCAGGTTGGCGGCAGCGGCCATCGCCACATGGCGGCCGACCGCGGTCGAACCGGTGAACAGCAGATGATCGAAGGGCATCGATACGAAGGCCTTGCCCATCTCGGCATCGCCGGTGATGACGCTGAGCTCATCCGGGGCGAAATGCTCGCCGACAAGTTTGGCGAGCAATTCCGAGAAAGCCGGTGTCAGTTCGGACGGCTTGACCAGCACGCGGTTGCCGGCGGCGAGCGCTGCCGTGACCGGCGCGACGGCGAGCTGAAAGGGGTAATTCCACGGCGAGACGATGCCGACCACACCAAGCGGCTGCGGCAGCAGGCGATTTCGACCCGGCAGGAACGGCAAGGTGGTGGCGACACGACGCTCCCGCATCCAGCCTTTCAGATGAGACAGTGTGTGGCGGATGCCGGCGCGTACGACAAACAGCTCGGCAAGACGCGTCTCGTGTGTCGAGCGGCTGCCAAAGTCGGCGTTGATTGCGGCGCAGATCTCCGCCTCATGCTGCTCGGTCAGCGCCTGCAGGCGCTTCAGGCGGTCTTTCCGAACGCTCAGGTCCGGAAAGGGCCGCTTCTCGAAGGCGGCGCGCTGCAGCTGGAACCGTTCGCCGAGGACGTCCTGTCTCACCTGCAGCATCGTGCCCTCCCTGGCTCGTCTGGCCAAGCTTACATCCTAGCGCGTGAAGGAATCCAGCGGGGGTGCAGGTGTCGTTGGGGAAGGTGAGCCTTCGCTAGCCATGGCCAATCAGTCCTCCGTCGAGATGGAGTGGCCGTTCCGGTTGTGTTCCGAGACCAGCTGCGCTACTCCGAAGGCTCACGCGGAGAGTCTCTTGACCGGTTTCCACATCCTCTCCAATCCTCGCAAAATCGCTTCCCGTCCGGTGTCCGCCTGATGTCGGCGCAGGCAGCTAGCCTTCGGACCGAGGATCCCAAGCGGCGCGTCCTGAAGGACGTGTTCGGCTTCGACGATTTCCGCCCCGGGCAGGCCGATGTCATGGACGCGCTGCTGGGTGGGCGCCATGTGCTGGCCGTCATGCCGACGGGTGCGGGCAAATCGCTCTGCTACCAGGTTCCGGCGCTGGTTCTGGGCGGGCTCACCCTCGTCGTGTCGCCGCTGGTGGCGCTGATGCAGGATCAGGTCGCCGCCTTGCGGCTGGCCGGAGTGTCCGCCGACACGATCAATTCCTCGATCGACCGCGAGGCCAATGTCGCGGCCTGGCGGCGCGTAGCGTCCGGCCAGACGCGGCTGCTTTACCTGGCGCCGGAGCGGCTGATGACCGAGCGTATGCTCGAGGCGCTCTCGAGGCTCGAAATCAGCCTGATCGCCATCGACGAGGCGCATTGCATCTCGCAATGGGGACCGGCGTTCCGGCCCGAATATGAGGATCTGTCGCGGCTGCGGCACGTCTTTCCCAACGCGCCGATCATCGCGGTGACGGCGACGGCGGACGAGAGCACGCGCAGCGATATCGTGGCACGGCTGTTCGCCGAGCGCGTCGAGACCCTGGTGCTGGGTTTCGACCGGCCCAACATCAAGCTGGCGATCGAATCCAAACAGGACAGCAAGCGGCAATTGCTGCGTTTCATCGAACGCCATGCCGGTAAGAGCGGCATCGTCTACTGCCTGTCGCGCAAGAAGACGGAAGAGATGGCGGCCTTCCTCGAGAAGAACGGCGTCACCGCGCTCGCTTATCATGCCGGCATGAGCAAGGAGGCGCGTGAAGCGAATCAGAACGCTTTCATGACGCTGTCGGGCGTCGTCATGGTGGCGACCATCGCCTTCGGCATGGGCATCGACAAGCCTGATGTCGCCTATGTCTTTCACACCGATATGCCGGGCAGCCTGGAAGCCTATTATCAGGAGATCGGGCGTGCCGGCCGCGATGGGCGGGATGCCGAGGCGCATATGCTGTTTGGCCTCGGCGATATCCGCATGCGGCGGCTGTTCATCGACGACGAGGACGCATCAGCCGAGCACAAAAAACGATCGCACCAGCGACTCAACACCTTGATCGGTTATTGCGAGACGGCGCAGTGCCGCCGCCAGGTGCTGCTCGGCTATTTCGGCGAGGAGGCGCAGCCTTGCGGCAATTGCGACAACTGCCTCGACCAGGTGCCGCGCGCCGATGGTGCGGCCGAGGCGCGCATCATCCTGGTGGCCGTGGCGCAGAGCGGCGAGCGCTTCGGCGCCGCCCATGTCATCGACATCCTGCTCGGCCACGAGACCGAGAAGGTGCAGGCCAGAAGCCATCAGAGGCTAGCCTGCTTCGGCAGCGGCGCGGCGCAAAAGAAGGATTTCTGGATGTCGCTGATGCGGCAGCTGGTCGCGAACGGTTTCCTGGAGCCGGACCCGAGCGGCCATGGCGGGCTCGCCATCGCCGAAAAAGGTCATGCGCTTGGCCGCGGCGAGATGCCGTTCCGCTACCGTGTCGAGATGCGCAGCCGCGCCTTGCGCAAGATGCGAGCGGCCGAAGGTTCGGGTGCCGAAGGCGTCGACGCTTCGCTGCTGGCCACGCTCAAGACACTTCGCTTGCGCCTCGCCAAGGAGCGCCAGGTGCCGGCCTATGTGGTGTTTTCCGACCGCACCTTGATCGACATGGCCGAGCGCTGTCCGCGCGACCTCGACGCCTTCGCCGAAGTGAATGGCGTGGGGGCGGCGAAGCTCAAGGAGTTCGGGCAGATCTTTCTGAGCGCCATTGCGGCGCACCAGGCGGGTGGATCGGCCTGAAGGCCGTCCGCGCAATCGTCACATCTGTATCGACATGCCGCCATCGACGGTCAGGACATGCCCGTTGACGAAAGACGCCGCGTCGCTGGCGAGGAAAAGCGCGGCACCGGCGATCTCCTGCCATTCCCAACTATGAGGGCCACCAGCGGGAGCGCGTCCGCGACGGGAAGCTTACGTTTGACCGAAGTGCACCGGAACATAAGTGATCGACAAAGGTTTGAATTCGGCGGGCGGTTCCCTTATTTCGCCTGCCCGAGATCGCGCTCAAGAGGCTAGATCGATCCGCAGCTGCCGTGAGTGGGGCGGCGGGATTCTTGTGTTGGAACTTTAGAAAGCGGCCCGGCATCCTTTGTTGGGATCTAAACGAGACACCGGGCCTAACCCGACGGAGCGGTTTGTGAGGAACGGCGCCGTGGGCTGGCGAATATATGCACCCAGGCTGATATTCTTGAAGTCATACGAATGAAGTACAAGAGCAGCAATTCGGGGGCCAACCGATGGCCCACAAGCCCCGCCGTCCCTGTGGCGGCCCCCCGTCGTCATCTGTCACTTGAGAATGAAATAGAGCGGGACAAGCATTGCGGCGACCGCGGTGAGAAACAGGTCTGTGGTCATGAGCCCCCGCTCGGAATTCCATGGCCACTGACACAATCAATTTAGCCAAGATGCAAGGAATCAAACCATGGTTTTGCGCAGTGGCAACCAACCCCTCCGCTGCTCGTTGACCTATGCTGGGATGATCCCTAGCCACCTCTTGGCCCGCCCTTGATCCCCATTCCGGGCGGGCTCTTTTTGCCTATTGGGCGGCAGCCGATCGAACCTCGCGTCGCAGTAAATGTTCCGGAACTATTTTAGCGTATGCTAATTGAATGGCGATTGTTGCGGTCAGTTTATGCGCTTGGCTGCGAGATTTTCGGGAGGAATAAAAAAGATGAGCGGTAACCCCGATGATCCACCAATTGAACGACGCTCACATCCCCGGGCGGCCGTTCTAAAGGATGGGACCATTGTCACCGAGGATGTGACAATCGCTTGCTCCGTCAGAAACCAGCACGCTCATGGGGCGGAGCTACGGGTGGAGCCGGGCGTGGTGGTTCCCGAGCGGTTCGTCCTGCACATCCATGCCGATGGTGTCGAATATCGTGCCGTGGTGCGGTGGAGGAAGAACGAGCGGCTTGGCGTACAGATCTATTGAAACAGCATGCCATTGGCGAACCGGACGCCGGAACCTAAGCAACTGGTCGAACTTATCGCGTCATGACCTTGCATGAGGTGCTGTTGAGGGCCGTGCGGGAAGTGACCGGTGAAGCAGGTCCCCTACGCTACTTCATAGCTTCAGGCGCAGGAATGGCGGAGAGGGAGGGATTCGAACCCCCGATGGGCTTGCACCCATGCCGCATTTCGAGTGCGGTGCATTCGACCACTCTGCCACCTCTCCGCGGTCATGGTCGGCCGTTGCCGGCGCGGCGCACTAGATAACGGCTGAACGGGCAGGTTACAAGGCCAAATCCGCCGATATTTGGCTTGCCATCCGGCCTGCCGGGCAAGCAGCGGATTCAAGGCGGTATTTGCCGGTCACTGGCCCGGCACGGTATAGGCGGCCTTGGCGGTCATCACCGCCCTCACGCTTTTTTCCAAGGCACCGTAGACCTTGCCGTCGTTCTCGCCGGAAAAGATCACCACGGCGGCGTAGCCGGCTTCGTTGACGAAGAAGAAAGAGCCGCCGGTCTCGGGGTAGTCGGGCATGTGATGATGCAGCAGGCCATCATGATAATACTGGGTGCCACGGGCGGTGCGCTTCATGTAGGCGCCCAGGCCATAGCTCACTTTGCCCGGCAGAGCGTCCAGCCATTGGCGTGTCGTCGGGCCGAGAACGCCGGATTGTTTGTCGAAGGCATAGAGGAATTTGGCATAATCCTGCGCCGAAATATCCCAGCCGCCATTCGGTGTCCGCGCCACCAGCGTGTCGTCGATGACGCCGGCATTTGCGGCCAACCCAAGCCTTGTGAAGACCTTGCCGCAGACGTTGCTATAGGCGTGGTTGGCGAGCACCTGTGCGACGTAGCCCAAAATGAGGTAGCCGCTGTCGCTGTAGGAAGTCGTGCTGCCCGGAGCAAACTCGAGCATGGTCTGTGTCGCCGTCTTGAACGAGGCGCTGACCGAATGGTCGTTCTTGTCGTCGAAGGCGTTCTTTACCAGCCCGGCGCGATGGGTGAGCAATTCGTCGATGGTGATCGCGGTGAAACGCGGATCCTTCGGGGCGTTGGCGCCGTTGTTGCGCCTGAAATAGCCGACGAGCACGCTGCCCAGCGTATCCGTGAACGCCAGGCGCTTGTCATCGACGAGACCGGCGATGCAAACGCCGGTGATCGCTTTCGACAGGCTGGCGATCGGGTGCCGCTCGGTCGGTTTCCAGCCATGGTCGTAGGAGCCGACGAGCGTCTGGTGCAGCGCCACGGCAACCTCGGCATCGGCGATGTGATAGTCCTTCATCCAGGCGGTGACGGCGCTGTCGACGCTTTCGGCGACCGGGTTGGGCGCCGATAGAGCGGGCTGCCATGCCAACAGCATCAAACTCAGGCAAAGTCCCGACCAGCCACGCATCCTCGCCTCCCCCGACGGCAAACGCCTGTGCATGTTGACACGGCCGGTTCGCGCCGGCCAATAACAGTCTCGGCAACGGCTGTTTGCCTTGACTCCCACGCAACCTTCGGTTAGGGACAGCGCGCAATCGGCGTGGAGGGTTCTTCCACGCCGCTTGTTTTTTGAACCCGCAGACTGACAAAAAGACGGCCGAACCGCCTCAGGCGGTTCATCAAGGCCGACCGAACAGCGAAAGGCAAAAAATGTTCGCAGTCATTAAAACGGGCGGTAAGCAGTATCGCGTTGCCGCCAACGATCTCCTGAAGATCGAAAAAGTCGAAGCCAATGTCGGCGATATCGTCGAGATCGGCCACGTGCTCGCGCATGGCGAGGGCGAGAATGTCACGTTCGGCGCGCCGTTCGTCGATGGCGCTCTGGTCACCGCCGAAGTCGTCGAGCAGGGCAAGAACCGCACGGTCATCGCTTTCAAGAAGCGCCGCCGCCAGAATTCGCGCCGCAAGATCGGCCATCGCCAGCTTCTGACCACCGTGCGGATCGCCGAGATCCTGCTGGGTGGCGCAAAGCCGACGAAGACGGCAGCGGTGAAGGCACCGAAGAAGGAAGCCAAGGCCGAGGTGGCCGCCGAGCCGAAGGCCGAGGCCGCACCGAAGGAAGCCAAGGCCAAGAAGGAAGCTGCCCCCAAGGCGGAAGTGACGGCCGAGACGGCTGCAGCGCCGCTGTTCAAGGCGCCGAAGGGCGAGCCGGACGACCTGACCGTGATCAAGGGCATCGGCCCGGTCGCCGCCAAGGATCTCGCCGAGCAGGGCATCATCACCTTCGCGCAGCTGGCCAAGCTGTCCGACAAGGATGTCGCCAAGATCGACGAGCACATGCCGTTCAGCGCCGACCAGATCAAGGACTGGCGCGAACAGGCCAAAGAACTGGCGAAGAAGTAATTTTTCCGGCGATCAGGTCGCCGGATCGGACTTGAAACGGAACGCGAACGCGTTCATAAGGCCTTTTAGGCGCCTTGCGGCGCAACGGAGTTAGTTAGATGGCACACAAGAAAGCTGGCGGCTCGTCGCGCAACGGTCGCGACTCGCATTCCAAGCGTCTGGGCGTGAAGAAGTTCGGCGGCGAAGCCGTCATCCCGGGCAACATCATCATTCGTCAACGCGGCACGACCTGGCATCCCGGCGTCAATGTCGGCATGGGCACGGACCACACCCTTTTCGCGCTCGAATCCGGCGCCGTGACGTTCAACAAAAAAGCCAACGGCCGAACCTACGTATCGGTCAACCCGATTGCCAAAGCCGCGGAGTAGCCGGTTCCGCACTAGAACACCGGCGCCCATCTCGGGGACCGGTGTCTGGCAAAGCCAGGAAAAGGATCAAGGGAGATGGGTTTCCATCTCCCTTTTTCTTTGCCTGGAGGACTTCAAATGGTTGCCGAAGCAGAAGACTCAGAAGACGAAAGTTACGCGATAGACTGCCCGGTGCTGGTCACCGAGCGGCTGGTGATGCGGGCGCCGCGCGAAAGCGACATCGCGCAACTGGTCGAGCTTGCCGACAACCGCCATGTCGCCGAAATGCTGGCGCGCATGCCGCACCCGTATGGCGAGGCCGAGGCGCGCGCCTTCCTGGCCATGACCAAGTCGCGCCGCGCCGGCATTGTCTATGCGCTGACGCTGGCCGGCACCGACACCTTCGTCGGCTGCGCGGGCTTGAACACCACCGATCGCGGGCTGGAGCTCGGCTACTGGATCGGCGAGCCCTTCTGGAAGCGCGGCTATGCGACCGAAGCCGCCCACGCGCTGGTCGACCTCGCCTTCCAGAAGACGTCGATCCAGGTGCTGCAGGCGTCAACGCGGGTCATCAATCCGGCCTCTCGCCGGGTGATCCACAAATGCGGCTTCCAGTATGCTGGCCAAGGCATGCTGAACTCGATCGTCGCCGGCCAGGTGCCCGTCGAGCGCTACCGGCTCGACCGCAAGACTTGGACCAGCCTCAGGAATTGGGTTCACTTCTGATGTATGGCGTTGGTGAAGCCAATGGTTGAGGACAGCAGCGAAATTGAAACGGTCGCGATCGTGCCGTTCGCACTTGGGCATATCGAAAGCTTTCATCACGCGCTCGATGTCGTTTCGCGTGAGCGAAAGTACTTGTCCTTTCTCGAGGCGCCACCGCTGGATCAAGCCAGAAGATTTGTGATGGACCGAATCGCAAGAGGCGATCCAGGCTATGTAGCAGCTGTTCGTGGCGAGGTTGTCGGCTGGTGCGACATCACGCGCCATGATCGGCCCATACACGCTCATCGCGGCGCGCTTGGGATGGGCATTGTCCCGTCTTATCGGGGGCGTGGCCTTGGACGGAAGCTCATCAAGGCAACCGTGGCGCAAGCGCGCAAGGACGGCTTTGTCCGTATCGAGCTTTTCGTACATGCCGACAATGCCCGCGCCATCGCGCTTTACGACAAGGTCGGATTTGTCAGGGAGGGCGTGCAGCGCGACGCGGTCTATATCGATGGGGAATATCGCGATGCGATCATGATGGCGATCGTCGAACGCGAAAACGCAGGCGGATAAAGAGCCATCAGCCCAGTTCGGCCCACACCGGCAGGTGGTCCGAACCGGTTGCCTGGTGGTCGACCCACAGGCGCTGTAGCGATCGGGCAAGCGAGGCGCTGGTGAAGACGTAGTCGATCCGCTTGTGGCGGTCGGTGTTGGCGGGGTCCTTGGGGTCGACCCAACTGACGAGATCGTCGCCGGCGACATCAAGGCGCACGGCGGCATCGACTGCGAAGTCGGCGGTCAGCGGCATGCCGAATTGGTGGTCCGGCCGGCCGGCGAGTTCGACATATTCGGGCGAGCCGGCCAGCATGTTGAAATCGCCCAAGGCCACAAACGCCTCGGGGTGCGGCAATTCCGGCAGGCCGATCTCGGCGACGCCGGACAGCGCGCCGCCCTCAAGCGCATAGTTCAACAGGCGCCGGCGCAGGAACTGGATCTGGCTGGCGCGTTCGACCGGGCTGCGGTGATCGAGATGGATGGAATAGAAGCGGATGAAGCCAAGCGGCGTCTCGATCAGTGCCTCCAGCGCACCGCGCTGGAAGTTCATCATCTCGAAGCTGCGGCTGCGCGGCAAAAGCAGGTTGCGCGACAGATGAATTGGTGTTTTCGACAGCATCATGTTGCCGAGCTGGAAGGTCGTGGTGATGGCGCGGCCGTTCTCGATGCGCGAGCCGATATTGGCCTCGAAATTGCTGCCGTAGACGGCGAAATAGTCGGGCAGCGCCTCGCCGATCTCGGCGACCATGTCACGGCTGCCGTTTCTCGGATTGTTGCGGGTGACCTCCTGCAGCGCGATCACGTCGGCGCCGCGCACGGAATCGGCGATCCGTCCGACATCGTACTGCCCATCAAGACCGATGCCGTACTGGATGTTGTAGGTTACAAGCTTCATACCAACATTTCTCCGGCCGACCCCAAGCGGCCATTGTCACAAAACGGCCTCGCCCTTGGCCGCGCCTTGGTTTAGAGCAAGGCCCAAGGTTTAGAGCAATGCCGCAAGGCCAATAAAAGAAACTGCAATCCCATGAAATTTCTCGATCAAGCCAAGGTCTATGTCCGCTCCGGTGACGGAGGCGCCGGTTCGGTGTCTTTCCGGCGCGAGAAATTCATCGAGTTCGGCGGGCCGGATGGCGGCGATGGCGGCCGTGGCGGCGATGTCTGGCTGGAAGCGGTGAACGGCCTGAACACGCTGATCGACTATCGCTACCATCAGCATTTCAAGGCCAAGACCGGTGTCCACGGCATGGGCCGCAACATGACCGGCGCCAAGGGCGCCGATGTGACGCTGAAAGTGCCGGCGGGAACCCAGGTCTTCGAGGAGGACAACGAGACGCTGATCTGCGACCTCACCGTGGTCGGCCAGCGCTTCTTGCTCGCCAAGGGCGGCAATGGCGGCTTCGGCAACCAGCATTTCAAGACCTCGACCAACCAGGCGCCGCGCCGCGCCAACCCCGGCCTTCCCGGCGAAGAGCTCAACATCTGGCTGCGGCTGAAGCTGATCGCCGATGCGGGGCTGGTCGGACTGCCCAATGCCGGCAAGTCGACATTCCTCGCGGCTGTTACAGCGGCCAAGCCGAAGATCGCCGACTATCCGTTCACGACGCTGCATCCCGGCCTCGGCGTCGCGCGCATCGACGCGCGCGAGTTCGTCATCGCCGATATTCCCGGCCTCATCGAAGGCGCGCATGAAGGCGTCGGCATCGGCGACCGCTTCCTTGGCCATGTCGAGCGCACGCGCGTGCTGCTGCACCTGGTTTCGGCGCAGGAGGAAAATCCGGGCAAGGCCTACAAGACCGTGCGTGCCGAACTCGACGCCTATGGCAATGGGTTGGTCGAGAAGGTCGAGATCGTGGCGCTTTCCCAAGTCGACACGCTCGACGCCGATGCACGCAAGAAGAAGGTTGCTTCGCTGAAGCGAGCCGCCGGACGCGCGCCGATGCTGCTGTCCGCCGTCACCGGTGAGGGGGTCGAGGCGGTGCTGCGGGCGCTGATGAGGGTGATTGCCGAGGCGCGCGCGGAGGCTGCGCCGGTGGTCGAGACGCGCTGGGAAAAGTAAGGCATGCAGTCGCTCAGGAAATACCGGCGCATCACCGTCAAGATCGGCTCGGCGTTGCTCGTCGACCGGGCGAGCGGCTTGAAGCGCGATTGGCTGGCCTCGCTGGCCGACGATATTGCCGTGCTCGCCCAAGGTGGCGCTGAAATCCTCGTCGTGTCCTCCGGCGCCATTGCGCTTGGTCGCACCATTCTGGGGTTGGGCAAGCGGGCGCTCAAACTCGAGGAAAGCCAGGCCGCCGCCGCCGTCGGACAGATCGCTCTCGCCGGCGCCTGGTCGGATGCGCTCGGCAAGGGCGCGCTGAAATCAGGCCAGATTCTTTTGACCCTTGGCGACACCGAGGAGCGCCGCCGCTACCTCAATGCGCGGGCGACGATCTCGACGCTGCTCAAGATGAAGGCGGTGCCGGTCATCAACGAGAACGACACGGTGGCCACCTCCGAAATCCGCTATGGCGACAATGACAGGCTGGCCGCACGCGTGGCGACGATGATGGGGGCCGACCTTTTGGTCCTGCTCTCCGACATTGACGGGCTCTACACGGCGCCGCCAGCCAAGGATCCGGGAGCAAAATTCATTCCGGTGGTCGACCGCATCACGCCCGATATCGAGGCGATGGCGGGAGCGGCCGCGTCGGAGCTGTCGCGCGGCGGCATGCGCACCAAGCTCGATGCCGGCAAGATCGCCACCGCCGCCGGCACGGCTATGATCATCACATCGGGCACGCGGCTGTCGCCGCTGATGGCGATCGAGCGCGGCGAGCGCGCCACCTTCTTCCGGCCGAGCAGCAATCCGGTCAAGGGTTACAAGACATGGATCGCCGGCCAACTTGAACCGGCGGGCCGGCTGACGGTCGATGCCGGCGCTGTCGGCGCGCTCACGTCGGGAAAATCGCTGTTGCCGGCCGGCGTCAAGCTGGTCAGCGGCAATTTCTCGCGCGGCGATACGGTGGCGATCCTGTCGCCCGAAGGCCGCGAGATCGCGCGCGGGCTGGTTGCCTATGATGCCGCCGATGCCGTAAGGATCGCAGGCCTGAAGACGGCCGAGATCGAAACCGTGCTCGGTTACGAAGCGCGTTCGGCGATGATCCACCGCGATGATCTGGTGGTGAGTCATTCCGATGAACAAGTACGGGCTGGAAGCGACATAAGCGGAGGGTGAGCCATGCTGAAGCTGCATGAAAAATCCGGGGACGACACCGTGGCGCTGATGGCCGATATCGGCCGCCGCGCCCGCGCTGCCGCCCGACCGTTGGCCATCGTCACCACCGCGGCCAAGAATGCCGCACTCCGTGCCATGGCAGACGCGATCCTTGCCCGGGAGCAGGACATTCTCGACGCAAACGCCATCGACGTCTCGAATGGCCACGAATCCGGGCTTTCCGGTTCTTTCATGGACCGGCTGAAGCTCAATCCGGCGCGCGTTCGTGCCATGGCCGACGGCATTCGCGAGATCGCCGAACTCAAGGATCCGGTCGGCGATGTGATCGCGGCCTGGGAGCGGCCGAACGGCTTGCAGATCGAGCGCGTGCGCACGCCGCTCGGCGTCATCGGCGTCATCTATGAAAGCCGGCCGAACGTCACGGCGGATGCCGGCGCTCTCTGCCTCAAAGCCGGCAATCCGGTGATCCTGCGCGGCGGCTCGGATTCGCTCAATTCATCCTCCGCCATCCATGCCTGCCTGGTCGAAGGCCTGAAGGAAGCCGGCTTGCCTGAAGACGCCATCCAGTTGGTGCCGACCACCGACCGCGCCGCGGTCGGCGAGATGCTCAAGGGCCTAGGTGGCACGCTCGACGTGATCATTCCGCGCGGCGGCAAAAGCCTGGTCGGACGGGTGCAGAGCGAGGCGCGCGTGCCGGTCTTTGCTCATCTCGAAGGCATCTGCCATCTCTATATCGACCGTTCCGCCAATCTCGACATGGCGGTGAAGATTGCCGTCAACGCCAAGATGCGGCGCACCGGCGTCTGCGGCGCCGCCGAAACGCTGCTGGTCGACCGCGCCGTGGCATCCACCCATCTGGTGCCGATCCTCGACGCCCTGCGCGCCGCCGGCTGCGAGATCCATGCCGACGCCGAGGTGCTGAAGGTGTTTTTCGACGCCAAGCCGGCGACCGATGCCGACTGGGTGACCGAATATCTCGACGCCATTATCGCGGTGAAGCTGGTCGATGGCATCGGTGGTGCGATCGAGCACATCGAAACCTTCTCCTCGCATCACACCGAGGCGATCATCGCCGAGGACGCGAAGGCCGTGGAACGGTTCTTCAACGAGATCGACTCGGCGATCCTGCTGCACAATGCCTCGACGCAGTTCGCCGATGGTGGCGAATTTGGCATGGGCGCCGAGATCGGCATCGCCACCGGCAAGATGCATGCGCGTGGGCCGGTTGGCGTCGAGCAGCTGACCTCGTTCAAATACCGCGTGCGCGGCTCGGGACAGGTGAGGCCTTGAAGCTTTTCGTCCTAAGGGGCTGAAGCTTGCGCCCGGGCACCCCCCTCTGTCCTGCCGGACCCGGCCCTTCGCTGTCGCTCCGGGCGTTCGTCGTTCGGAAAGCCAAGCAATTGGCTTCCCGTCCGCTTCGCGGACCACTCCTCACCCCCCGCAAGGGGGGAGATTGGGTGGCATTTCGGGTTTCGCCAATCTTCAACGTTGCAAGATCTACGCCTTCGTCGAAACTGCTGATCTCCCCCCTTGCGGGGGAGATGCCCGGCAGGGCAGAGGGGGGTGCCTAGCGCGATGCTATCTCCTTCTCCACCCCCCGCCCCCTCGGCCTATCTCCGCATGCCGCACGCCGAAAAAGGCCTCGCCGTCGGCCTGTTCGGCGGTTCGTTCAATCCGCCGCATGCCGGCCATGCGCTGGTCGCGGAGATTGCGTTGCGGCGCCTGGCGCTCGACCAGTTGTGGTGGATGGTGACGCCGGGCAACCCGCTGAAGAGCACGCGCGAGCTGGCGCCGCTGACTGAACGGCTGCAGCTGTCGGAGAAGATCGCCAAGAACCCGAAGATCAAGGTCACCGCCTTCGAAGCAGCGCATCATGTGCGCTACACCGCGGACACGCTGGCGCTGGTCAAGGCGCGCAATCCCGGCGTCGAGTTCGTCTGGATCATGGGCGCGGACAGTTTGCGCGATTTCCACCGCTGGCAGCGCTGGCGTGAGATCGTGCTGACCTTCCCGATCGCGGTCATCGATCGGCCGGGCGCGACGCTGTCATTCCTGTCATCGGTTGTCGCCAAGACCTTCGACTATGCCCGCATCGATGAAGGCGATGCGCCGCTGCTTGCGCGCATGAAAGCGCCGGCCTGGACCTTCATTCACGGCCCACGCTCCTCGCTGTCGTCGAGCGCGATCCGCAAGATGGCGAAGTCATGATCGATCCCGGCCTGCCCTCGGTTCATGCTTTCTGGATCGGCGGGCCGCTCGGGCCGATGCAAGTCGCCTGCCTCAAATCCTTCGTCCGCCTTGGCCATCGTACCGTGCTGCACGTCTATGACGATCCCGGCGACGCGCCGCCGGGCGTGGAGCTTGCGGACGCGACGAACATCCTGCCGCGCGAGCGTGTCATCGTTCACCGCAACGGCAGCTATTCTCTGTTCGGCAATATCTTCCGCTACAAGCTGCTGACCACCGGGGCCGAGATCTATGTCGACTGCGACATGTATTGCATCAGGCCCTTGCCGCGCCGGCCCTACATGTTCGGTTGGGAGAGCCAGACCCGCATCAACAATGCGGTGCTGAGCCTGCCCGCCGGATCGCCGATCCTGGGGGATCTCGCCGACATGGTCGACCATCCCGAGCGGTTTCCGGAATGGTATTCTTGGAGCAAGCGGCTGCGCTTCGGTGTTCGGCGGGCGTTCGGCCGGCTCAAGGGATTCGAGAACCTGCCGCATGCCTCGCTCGGGCCGCCTCTGCTGACTTATCTGGTGCGCAAGCACGGGCTGCTCGACCAGGCGTCGGCTCAGAATGTGTTTTATGCCAATGTCGAGGGTGAAGGCACGTTGCTCGATCCGCAGCGGTCTCTCGCCGACCTGGTCGGTCCAGACACACTGGCGATCCACCTCTGGCGCGGATCGCTGCGCAAGCTGTCGTTCGCCGATGTGCCTGCGACCTCGCCGCTAGGCGAAATTCTCGCCATGTGATCGGCGCCGTCATCTGTCCCAAGATGTCGCTTTTGCGGCGGCTTTTCGCTTTGGGGTGGGCGATGCTGCGCGCATGCTGGATAAGAACCGCACCACGATCGACCCAGAGCATGGCAGTCAGCCCACGCCGCTGATCGCGATTGCCAGCGTCATCGTGTCGATGGCGCTGATCGCCATCGGCAACGGGTTGATGTTTGCCTATATCCCGGTCCGGCTCGGTGCAGAAGGGTTCGATCCGACCTGGGCCGGGTTGATCATTACCGGGCTGTCGGCCGGCGGTCTCGCAGGCTGTATCCTGACCGGACCACTGGTGCGCCGGGTCGGCCATGCCCGCGCCTTCATGGTGCTGTCGGCGCTGATTGCGCTGGCCAATGCCGCCGTTGGTGCTGGACCGCATCCGATTCTGTGGATCGCTGCCCGCGCTCTGTACGGCTTTGCCATATGCGGCCTGTTCATCGTCGCGCAGAGCTGGCTGAACGATGCCGTGGCCAACGCCATACGCGGACGGGTGATGGCGTTCTTCTACGTTGCCTATGTCGCTGGGCTCGGTGTTGGCTATGCGACGCTGGCGCTGGTCGATATCAGAACCGCGGATGCGCCCTTGATCGGCATCGTCTTTACTGCCCTGTCGATCCTGCCCGTCGGCATGACACGGCTGGCGCAGCCGCCGGCGCCGCAGGCGGCCTCGGTGGCGCTGCGCCGGGCCTGGCGGATTTCGCCGGTCGGCGTTGCCGGCATGCTGGCGGTCGGCGGCCTGTCGATGTCGATTGCCGGCTTTGCGCCGATCCATGCCACCGCCAAGGGCTATAGCCAGGCCGATGTGGCGCTCCTGCTTTCGGTGATGCCGCTCGGGACGCTGATCCTGCAGCTCCCATTCGGCTGGATTTCCGATCGCACCGACCGCCGCTATGTGCTGATCGGGGCATCCGGGCTTGCCGCGTTGGCCGGCATTTTCGCGCTCGGCTTCGACGGCGGCGCGCTGCCGGCGCTGCTGGTGATCTATGTCTTGTGGGACGGCGCGGCGGAATCGATCTATTCGCTGTCCAGCGCGCATGCCGCCGACCGTGCCGGCAAGGACGATATGGTGGCGCTGTCCAGTTCGCTTCTGTTTGCCTGGTCGCTGTCGGGCTTCATCGTGCCGGGCATCGTCACCGCGCTGTCGGCCGTCTTCGGCACACAGGCCTTCATCTATGTGGCAATCGTCATTGCCTGCGCCTTCTGCCTGTTCGTGCTGCTGCGCGTGTTCACCACACAGGCCGTGCCTGCCACCGAGACCGGCAGCTTCGCGCCGATGACGGCGCAAGCGCCGCTGCCGGTCGAGCTTGCTTATGCGCCGGACGAGCCTCGGCGCGCGGGTGATTGATTACTGCCGGCGCGCTTCGGGCGTCGGTGCTTCCGGCGGCGGCAGCGGGATCGAAATGCCTTCGCTATCGAACTCCTGCTTGGCGCGTTTGGTGAGATCGATCTGGGTGGCGAAGAAATCGGCTGATGACGTCCAGTAGCGCAAGGTGATGGAGACGGTGCTGTCGCCCAAGGTCGCGACGAAGGCGATCGGTGCCGGTTCGCGACGGATGCGTTTCTCGGCGCCGGCTATGGCAAGCAGTGTCTTCTGGGCGCGGTCGATGTCGTTCCATGAGCCGATCGAGAGGGTGATATCGGCGCGACGCACGCCATTGCGCGAGAAATTGCGCACCGGCTGGTTCCACAGCGTCGAATTGGGCGCCAGGATATAGACGCCGTCGGCGGTCCTGAGCTTGGTGGCGAACAGGCCGATTTCCTCGATCGAGCC
This sequence comes from Mesorhizobium sp. P3_A9, assembly GCF_056402975.1. Taxonomy (NCBI): domain Bacteria; kingdom Pseudomonadati; phylum Pseudomonadota; class Alphaproteobacteria; order Hyphomicrobiales; family Phyllobacteriaceae; genus Mesorhizobium; species Mesorhizobium sp. P3_A9. The sequence continues at coordinate 160,892 of NZ_JBFUGJ010000001.1, forward strand.
TGATATGGAGCCGACCTCGACGGATTCGCCGATGCGGAACGGCCGCAGCGCCAGAAGCATGATGCCGGCGGCGATGTTCTGCAGCGTGCCTTGCAGCGCCAGGCCGATGGCAAGGCCGATGGCGCCGATCGCGGCAATGATCGATGCGGTCTGCACGCCGAACTGGCCGAGCACCATGATGACGACGAGCACCAAAATGGCGTAGCGGACGATCTTGGAGAAGAAATGCCGCAGCGTCTGGTCGAAACCATGGATGTGGCCGAGGCCAGCGAAAATGGAGCGTTCGGCGAGCCCGGCGACGATGTAGCCGACGACAAGCAGAATGACGGCACCAATGGCCGAAAAGGAGTACGAAACAATCAGCGTGCTGAGCTGGGCCAGGCTGGCCTGAACGGTAAGAAGAGCATTTTGCGGGTCGATCGGCATAGTGGAATCCCGGTTGGTCGATGAGCCGATAACCCATGCGGGCGGCCTGAGTTCCGATCTTTTAAGGGGTGCGGCGGAACCACAGGACCAACAAGACGTTAGTGCGCGGCGCGGCTGCGTCTTGAAACTGTCAGGGAACTCTGCCTATCTAAGCAGTGTCACCTGCTTTTGGGGGTGATTTGGTTGTTCTTGCTGCGAAAGGAAATACACTGAGAACAGCACTGCGGAAGAAGGCCGATATCATGCCTTCGCCGGCCAGGATCAGCGTAGACGACGCCGTGTCCCGTGCCATCAAGACAGTCCTTGCCAGTCTGGAAGACTCCAAGGCCGAAAATATTGTCTCAATCGACATTCAGGGGAAATCGAGCCTCGGCGACTACATGGTCGTCGCGTCGGGCCGATCGCACCGTCATGTCTCGGCTGTCGCCGATCATCTCCTCAAGGCGCTCAAGGATGCCGGCCTCGGCACGGCGCGCGTCGAGGGGCTGTCAGGCGCCGACTGGGTCCTGATCGATTCGGGCGATATCATCGTCCATGTCTTCCGCCCCGAAGTCCGCGAATTCTACAATCTTGAAAAGATGTGGCAGGCGCCGGATCTCGAGGAAGAGACCCTTCATTAAGCTGCACTGTGCCGTTGCCCAGAATCGGATTTACCCTTTGGGTGACATGCATTAGCGGCTTATAGAGGCGAGGATGAAGATTTCAGTTCATGCCGTGGGCCGAATGAAAACCGGCCCCGAGCGGGAGTTGGCCGACCGCTATTTCGAGCGCTTTGCCAAGAGCGGGCCAGCGGTCGGGCTTGAATTCTCGGGGATAACCGAGATCGCCGAGGGCCGCGCGCAGAGCGCTGCCGAGCGCCAGCGCGACGAAGGCTCCAGGCTGCAGACGCAGCTGCAGCCTGGCACCGCCCTGATCCTGCTCGACGAGCGCGGCAAGAGCCTTTCCTCGCAGGATTTAGCCAATCGCATCGGACAGTTGCGCGATGGCGGGCGCAAGGCGCTGGTGCTGGCCATAGGCGGCGCCGACGGTCACGATCCGTCACTGCGCGACCAGGCCGATCTGGTGCTGTCGTTCGGCGCGCTCACCTGGCCGCACCAACTGGTGCGGGTGATGCTGGGGGAGCAGCTCTACAGGGTCTCGACGATCCTCTCCGGCCACCCCTATCATCGCGCGTGAGCCTGCCGCTACAGTTGCCGGAAGCTGTGATTCGTCGCCCGTTGCCCGGATTTCCGCCCCAATGCCGCGTAAGATCGAAATCTCAGGTTTTTATGCATGTCGTTTCCCAAAATCGGGACCACTTTTGGGTGACATGCATTCGGGCGGGCTGTTCAAACATGGTTGATGGTTCGTTAACGAAGCCGCGGATAGTATAGATCGCGAATGTCTGAAGGCTGGAAATCGACACCGAGCCCAAAAGGGGGCTCCTGGCGCGCGCGCTGCGGCATCGCGGCAGCGGCGATCCTTCTGTCGCTCCACGCAGCGCGGGCCGAGAACACGCTCGACATGACGCCTGATCCGGACCAGAGCCGTGCCGAATACGAACAGGTTTCCAAGGAAATCACGCTGTCGTCGGAACGGCTGGCCAAGCTCGCCGCCGATATCGCCGCGGTCAAGAAGGACCATGCCTCGATCACCGCCGCACTGATCCAGTCGGCGATGACCGAGCAGAAGCTTGGCCAGGACATCGAGGACATCGGCGCCAAGCTGGAGGGGCTCAAGGCCCAGCAGCAGAAGATCCGTGCCTCGCTGATGGCACGGCGCGACGTGCTGGCCGAAGTGCTGGGCGCGCTGCAGCGCATGGGGCTCAACCCGCCGCCGGCGATCCTGGTCAAGCCGGAGGATGCGCTGTCGTCGGTGCGCAGCGCCATCCTGCTCGGCGCCGTGGTGCCGGAATTGCGCCAGCAGACCGATAGCCTGCTGGCCGACCTCACGGAACAGACCCGGGGGACGGCCTCGATCGAAGCCGAGCGGGCGCGGCTGACGGAGGCGGTCGGCGAGCAGACGGCGGAAAAGAAGCGGCTCGGCATGCTGCTGGAGGCCAAGCAGAAGCTCGAGGCCGATACGCAGGCGCAGATGGCGACCGAGCAGCAGAAATCCGAAGCGCTGGCGGCCAAGGCCTCCAGCCTTAAGGATCTGATCGCGTCGCTCGAAGCGCAGGCCGACAAGACCCGCAAGGCCGCGGATGCCGCAAAGGCGGCCGCCGCGGGCCAGGGGGGTGACGGTCGGACGGGTGGCGACACAACGGCATCGCTGGCGTCATTGCCGGTTCCCGAAGGCAACAGGCTCACCGCGACGGCGCCCTTTTCAGCGCTGCAAGGGCAGATCGCGTTGCCGGTTACCGGCCGCATCAAACGCCGGTTTGGCGCCGATGACGGTAACGGCGCGGTGATGCTTGGAGACATGCTTGCGACACAATCGGGAGCCATCGTCACCGCACCGGCGGATGGGAATGTGCTTTATGCGGGGCCGTTTCGCTCCTATGGTCAACTCTTGATCCTCAATGCCGGGGACGGCTATCATGTCGTTCTGGCAGGGATGAGCAGAATCAGCGTCGTGACTGGCCAGTCGGTGCTCGCAGGAGAGCCGGTCGGCGCGATGGGAGAGGCCCGGGTGGCAAGCACCTCGGCTTCGAAGAATGGAAATGCCACACCGGAACTCTACGTCGAGTTTCGCAAGGATGGAAAACCCGTCGATCCGGCCCCATGGTGGGCGGACCGTTTTTCTGGAAGGACGTGAAATGATGCGGAAACTGTCGCTTCTGTTTGCCGGTGCGCTGATGGGCGCGTCCGCCATGAGCCTTGTCTATGGCGCTCCTGGCTCGTCGGCGAACGCTGCGGGATCGGAGACCTACAAGCAGCTGGCGATCTTCGGCGACATCTTCGAGCGGGTGCGGGCACAATATGTCACGCCGCCCGACGACAAGTCGCTGGTCGAGAACGCCATCAACGGCATGCTTTCGTCGCTCGACCCGCACTCCTCCTACATGAACGCCGAGCAGGCGCAGGACATGCGCGTGCAGACCAAGGGTGAGTTCGGCGGCCTCGGCATCGAGGTCACCATGGAGAACGACCTGGTCAAGGTGATCACGCCGATCGACGACACGCCCGCTGCCAAGGCCGGCGTGCTGGCCGGCGACTATATCGCCAAGATCGACGGCGAAGAGGTCCGCGGCCTGACGCTGAACGACGCGGTCGAGAAGATGCGCGGCCTGGTCAACACACCGATCAAGCTCACCATCCTGCGCCAGGGCGCCGACAAGCCGATCGAGCTGACGGTGGTGCGCGACATCATCAAGGTCAAGGCGGTCAAGTTCCGGGTCGAGAACGACATCGGCTACATGAAGATCACCTCCTTCACCGAAAAGACCTATGACGACCTCGAGAATGCCATCGACACCATCAAGAAGCAGGTGCCGGACGACAAGCTCAAGGGCTATGTGCTCGACCTGCGCCTCAATCCGGGCGGCCTGCTCGACCAGGCGGTGAGCGTGTCCGATGCCTTCCTGAAGCGTGGCGAGATCGTCTCGACGCGCGGTCGCGATCCGAAGGACGTCACCCGCTTCGACGCCAAGCCGAAGCAGGTCGACGATGTCAACGGCAAGCCGATCATCGTGCTCGTCAATGGCGGCTCGGCCAGTGCTTCCGAAATCGTCGCCGGCGCGCTGCAGGATCTGCGCCGCGTCACGGTGGTCGGCACGCAGTCCTTCGGCAAGGGTTCGGTGCAGACCATCATTCCGCTCGGCGAGAATGGTGCGCTCAGGCTGACGACGGCGCTCTATTACACGCCGTCGGGCAAGTCGATCCAGGGCAAGGGCATCACGCCCGACATCAAGGTCGACCAGCCGCTGCCGCCCGAACTGCAGGGCAGGGATCTGACCCGCGGTGAATCCGACCTCAAGGGCCACATCAAGGGCGCCGACGAGAGCTCGACCGGCTCGGGCTCGGCAGCCTATGTGCCGCCGGATCCCAAGGACGATCTGCAGCTCATCTTTGCCGAGCAGCTGCTGCGTGGCGAGAAGACCGATCCGGCCTTCCCGCCAAATCCGGAAAAGGCCGTGCTCAACCAGTAATGGTTTGGCAGTAACGGTTTGGCCGGCCAGGTCTGGCCGCCTGAACGAAGCAATGCGATGCTGCCGGGACCGAAAGGTTCCGGCAGTTTGATTCGGGGAGGCAAGACGCGGCCTCCAGATGTGGCGCCAGGGATGCGCCCGGGGACAGGGCTTGGCTGATATCGGCAAGGACATCGAACGCCCGCTTGGACAGACCGTCCGGGCGCCGCGCGCTGCCGGCAAGGTCAGCGCGGGCGTGATTGCAGCCAGCGCCGTGGTGCTGGCGGTGGTCGGCGTCTCGGCCGCGATCGCGCTCCGGGAAAAGCCGTTTCGCAAGCCGCAAGAGGTCGCCGTTTCGGCGCCGAAAGTGACGGCGGCCGCCGAGCCCGCCGCTGCACCATCCGCTTTGGCCCCGGTCGCGGCGCCAAAGGTTGAAACGCCGACCAAGACCGGTGGTCCGCAGATCATCCATGTGCAGAAGCAGGAGGGCGATGGTCCTCCGCAGGCGGCCATCGTCATCCGTGACCCCTCAAGCATCGGCCAGAACCTGAAGATCGCGCATATCCCCGACAAGGCGCTGATCGAGACCAGCGACACCGGACCCTTGCCGATGCGCTCCGCCGATGGGCGGCGGCCGTTCGATGTCTATGCGCGGCCGTGGTCCGGCGCGCGCGGTGCTCGCGTGGCGATCGTCATCGGTGGACTTGCGGTCTCGCAGACCGGTACCCAGGCGGCCATTGCGAAGCTGCCGCCGGAAGTGACGCTGGGCTTCGCGCCGCAAGGCAACAGCATCGGCCGCTGGATGCAGGCTGCCAGGCAGGGCGGCCACGAGATCGTCATGCAGGTGCCGCTCGAACCGTTCGACTATCCCAACGTCAACCCTGGCCGCAACACGCTGACCGTAGCGGCGAGCGCTGAAGAGAACCTCAAGAATCTGCACTGGGCGCTGTCGCGGACGACGAACTATACCGGCGTCATGAACTATATGGGCGCGCGCTTTTCCGCCGACACGGCGGCGATGGAGCCGTTCATGGCCGAGCTCGGCAAACGGGGCCTCGCCTATATCGACGACGGCTCGTCGGCACGCAGCCTGGCACCCGATTTGGCGCTGAAGGACGGCGTGCCCTTCGTCGCCGGCGACATGGCGATCGACGCGGTGCAGGATCGCGGCGCCATCCTGAAGAAACTCGACAGTCTCGAAGCCACCGCGCGCGCCAAGGGCTCTGCCGTCGGCATCGGCTCGGCCTTCGACCTGACGGTCGACACCGTCTCGTCCTGGATTGCCGAAGCCAAGAAACGCGGCATCGAGATCGTCCCGATTTCGGCGGTGGCGATCGATCCGCAAAAGGGGTGACGATCTGCTGATCGCACCGAACTTTCCCAAGAACAGCCAGAGAGCGTCAGATGGCTAAAAAGACAGTTGATCGTGAAACGCTGCCCTACCGTCCGTGTGTCGGGCTGATGATCCTCAATGGCGAGGGCCTGGTCTGGGTCGGGCATCGCATTGCCGAGCCCGACAGCGAATTCGCCGGCACGACGCAGCTGTGGCAGATGCCGCAAGGCGGCATCGACAAGGGCGAGGAGCCGCTGCAGGCGGCGGAGCGCGAGCTCTACGAGGAGACCGGCATGCGCAGCGTCTCGCTGCTCGCCGAGGCGCCGGACTGGATCAACTATGATCTGCCGGACCATCTCGTCGGCATTGCCTTCAAAGGCCGGTATCGCGGCCAGACGCAGAAATGGTTCGCCTTCCGCTTCCATGGCGACAGCAGCGAAATCCAGATCAATCCGCCGCCAGGCGGCCACACCGCCGAATTCGACGAATGGTCGTGGCGGCCGATGCAGGACCTGCCCGACCTGATCGTGCCGTTCAAGCGCAAGGTCTATGAAGACGTGGTGGCGGCGTTCAGCCATCTGGCGCGATAGAGCAATTCCAGGAAAAGTGTGAGCGGTTTTCCCGGGAAAAGCGGGTAGCGCTTTCCCTTGGGAATTGCGTTGAAACTAAGAGATAGCAAAGTGAACGGCGGCCTCTGAAACGATCGCGGTTGCCCCACTGGCCCGACGGTCCTATTGATGTCTATCCGCCACAATAAGGGTCGCCATGCACGACGCCCCCAAGAGGTCATCGCCCGAGGATGCTGCCATAAGCGAGGCGGCGGCTGGGGCCATCCTCACCATCGACCTCAGCGCGATCCGTGAAAACTACCGGCGACTGAAGGCGCGGCTGGGCGGCGTGCGCTGCGCCGGCGTGGTCAAGGCCAATGGCTACGGTCTCGGCGCTGCCCAAGTGGCATCGGCGCTGACCCGGGAAGGCTGCGACATCTTCTTCGTCGCCCTGCTGGCTGAAGGCATCGCGCTGCGCAAGGCGATTGGGGCTGGGCCAGACATTTACGTGCTGAACGGGCTGCCGCCAGGCTCTGAGCCGGAGGCGGTGGCGGCGGACCTCTGTGCGGTCATCAACAGTGGCGCGCAGTTGAAAGCCTGGAGTGCTGCGGCACGCGCTGCCGGCCGAAAGCTGCCGGCGGCGGTTCAGGCCGACAGCGGCATGTCGCGGCTCGGCATGGCGCCGGCGGAAGTCGAGGCGCTGGCCGGGGATGCCGGCGCGTTCGACGGAATCGACGTCAGATATGTCATGAGCCATCTGGCCTGCGCCGACGAGCCACGTCATGCGGCCAATGAACAACAGCGGCTGACCTTCGAGCGGCTACGCGCCATGCTGCCCGAGGCGCCTGCCTCGCTCGCCAATTCCTCCGGCATCTTTCTCGGGCCGTCTTACCATTACGACCTCGCCAGGCCAGGGGCGGCGCTCTACGGCATCAACCCGACGCCCGGCGAAGCCAATCCGATGCTTCCTGTCGTGTCGCTGCAGGCCAAGGTGGCGCAGACGCGCCGCGTCGAAAAGGGCACCGGCGTCGGTTACGGCCATACCTATCAGGCGGAAGGCCCACTCAGCTTGGCGACGATCTCGTTCGGCTATGCGGATGGTTGGCTGCGCCGTTCCTCTTCGGCGGCCTGGTTCGAAGGGGCGCGTCTGCCGTTCCTCGGGCGCGTTTCGATGGATTCCATCATTCTCGACATTTCCGCTCTGCCGCCCGGCAGACTGCGCGAGGGCGATCTGGTCGAGCTGCTGGGTCCCTCGCAGAGCGTTGACGATGCCGCCGGCCACGCCGGCACCATCGGCTACGAAATCCTCGCCAGTCTCGGCCCGCGCTTTCACCGGCGCTACGTCAATGGTTAGCCCTTGGGGCTAGCCTCTTGGCGGGCGCGGCAAAATCCGGCAGACAGGGAATGGCATGCCCGGTGTCCGTGGCGGCGTGGAGCGTGATGCGATGAAGATCATGGTGCTGGGCGGCGGTGTCATCGGGGTGACCACGGCCTATTATCTCGCCGAGGCCGGTCACGAGGTGACTGTGCTCGACCGCCAGAAAGGCCCGGCGCTGGAAACCAGCTTCGCCAATGCCGGTGAGATTTCGCCCGGCTATGCCTCGCCCTGGGCCGGCCCCGGCATTCCGCTCAAGGCGATCAAATGGCTGTTGATGAAGCACGGCCCGCTGGTGGTGCGGCCGGCTTTCGATCCGCATATGTGGACGTGGCTGGTCAAGATGCTGCGCAACTGCACCGCGGAGCGCTACGCCATCAACAAGTCGCGCATGGTGCCGCTGGCCGAATACAGCCGCGATACGCTGAAGGCGCTGCGTGAGGCCACCGGCATCAGCTATGACGAGCGCACCCAAGGCACGCTGCAGCTGTTTCGCACGCAAAAGCAGCTCGACGGCACCGGTGGCGATGTCGAGGTGCTGAAGAAATATGGCGTGCCCTACGAAGTCCTCGACCAGGACGGCTGCATCGCGGCGGAACCGGCGCTGGCCGGTGTGCGCGAGAAGTTCGTCGGCGGTCTCAGGCTGCCGCATGACGAGACCGGCGACTGCAAGATGTTTACCGACAAACTGGCCGAACTCTGCGTGGCGCGTGGCGTGACGTTCGAATACGACACGACGATCTGGCGCGTCATCCGCAGCCGCAACCGCATCGCCAACCTCAGCACCAGCAAGGGCTTCAAGTCGTCCGAAGCCTATGTGATGGCGCTGGGCAGCTACTCGGCCGGCTTCATGCGCCGGATGAAACGGTCGATCCCGGTCTATCCGGTCAAGGGCTATTCGATCACCGTGCCGATCAAGGATGCTGGCCTGGCGCCGGTGTCGACCGTGATGGACGAAACCTACAAGGTGGCGATCACCCGGCTGGGCGACCGCATCCGTGTCGGCGGCACGGCCGAGATTTCCGGCTTCGATCTCAGGCTGCACGAATCGCGGCGCCGCACGCTCGAACATTCGGTCGGCGATCTCTTTCCGGGCGCCGGCGCCATGCGCGAGGCGACGTTCTGGTGCGGGCTGCGGCCGATGACGCCGGACGGGCCGCCGCTGATCGGCCGCACCGAGCTTTCCAATCTCTTCCTCAACACCGGCCATGGCACGCTCGGCTGGACCATGGCCTGCGGCTCGGCCAAGGTGCTGGCCGACATCATCTCCAGTCGGGTCCCCGAGATCGATGCCCGTGCGTTGGCGCAGGAACGCTACCTGAAATAACCGCGGCGCGTCTTCTTGGGTGGATGCAATTCCGGACGGAAAACCGCTTCACACTTTTCCTGGAATTGCATCAGAACGCCTGCCTGACCCAGGCCTCGTCGAACAGCAGCCGGTAGGCCCACGGGATCGTCACCTTGGTGGAAACCGGGTTCGAGTGGGCGAGATAGTCGTCATAGACCGGCTTCATCCTGAGGTAGAAGCTGGGATCGAGCACCATCATGCCGTTCTCTGAATCGTGGAAGAAGCTGCGGTTGTTGAGGTTGACCGAGGAGATGGCGACCAGCCTTTCGTCGATCATCATGATCTTGGAATGCAGCACCACGTCGGGCGCCTTGAACTCGCGGATATTGATGCGGTCGCCATATTTCTCGACGAACAGCTTGTTGAGCGCGGTGAGGAACTTGCCGCCAATATCGCCCTTGAGATCGATGCGGCCGACAATGTCGATCTTGACGCCGCGCGCGAGCGCCCGGTCAAAGGCCTGGGCGAGGCTGGGCGTCAGATTGAGGTAAGGGTTGACGATCTGGATATGGTGCTGGGCGGCGTCGACCAACTCGACGAAATAGTCTTCCAGCGCATGGTCGTCCTCATAGGGCACCGAGATGAAATGCCGGGCATTGCCTCGGGGGTGGCCATCGGCGCGGACCGGGATCGAGAAGGGGCGCGCCAGATTGGTGTCGGCGTCGCGCAGCCACACGGTCGATAGGTGCGCGGCAAGCGTCTCGACTGTCGTCCGGTCGGCGAACTCGATGTCGAAGTCGCTCCAGTTCGAATAGTAGTTCAGCGAAAGCCCGTCGGTCTTGCCGTATTGTTCGAGGTCCGGATAGCGCGACAGGTCGATCGGCTGGTGGAACAGGAAACCGTCATGGATGTTGCGGCCGCCGATGATGACGCGCGAACGCGTAGGGTCCTGCGCCAGTGTCGCCAGCATCTTGATGTGAAGGACCTTGTGCAATTGTGAAATCTGCTCGTCGATCGGCGCGCCATGATCGGCGCGCCAGCGATATTCCTGCAATTCGACATTGGGGAATTCGGCCGCTAGCCGGTGCAGCATGGCGTCGTCCTTTTCGCGCTCCAGCACGTCGGTGACCATGATGCGCACCTTGGTGCCCATGGCCGCATGATGGCGGATCAGCCGCTCGATGATGCGGCCGGAAAAGTCGGCCTTGAATTCCAGCGAGGACAGATAGATCAGCTTCAGCCTTGGCGCCCTGGAGAAATCGAGCGGCAGTTCCGGGTCGCCCTTGTCTATGGCCGCATCGGACAGCGGCGCGCCCACCAGCGCCTCGACCTTGGCGTTGAAGCCGTCGCGCGACTTGCGCAGCAGCCTGGGCTCGCCGATCGGCAGGGCGCAGGTCTGCGACAGCCAGCGGCTGGCGTAGAAGGCGCGCTCCAGTGAGTCGAGGCCGGCGCTGCTGGGAACCGGGCAGTGCTGGTACTGGCTATCGAAGCTGGCGAGTGCCGGATCGGCGGTCTCTTCGCGTCGGATGGTGAGCGGCGCGCCGGCCGGCGCAAGGCTGGAGCGGATTCTCGCCGTACAGCGGTTCAGGCTGTCGCTTGGAAACAGGCTGACCGTGTCGTCCTCACCCGACAGGCGAAAGCGGAATGCCGCGCCGGCGGCGATGCTGCGTGACGCTCCGCCGGTGCGGATCGCCAGAGGACCGTCGCAGCTGCCTTCGATGTCGGCCGGCTGCTTGCCCGCCTGGCGCAGGACGATCTCGGTGCTGCGTGCCTGCAGGCCGGAGAAATCGAAAATCTTGGGAGCCAAGGGCCGCGCCGCCGCATCGATGTAGAGCGTCTGCCGCGACACCCGCCAGCGGCCGTCGAAATGGCCATCGCCGCTGCCGCCATTGGCCGGCGGCAGATGCGTCTTGGCGAGCGGCCCGGCGAGTTGCTGCAGCGTCGAATAGGTCGCCTGGAAGTCGCTGTTCTGCACGTCGCGGCGGTTGCGCCCGAACGGGCCGGTGCCGTTGGCGCGATCCATGGCGCCGAGCTGGTTATGAGCAAGCAACGCCAGGAAGCGTCTTTCGTAGTCACTGGCGCCGGCATCGCCAAAAAACTGCGACGCCGCGACTTGCGGCCCGGGCGTGCTGGCCGACAGCGAGGGCCGCGTGCAGGCCTCCTGTCCAGGCAGGAGGTCGCAGGCATTGCGGCCTGCGCCGGCGCAGCCGACAAGCGCGATGAGCACCAGCCCGAACAAAGCGAGGATGATGGGTGCGCGGCCGGTCAACCTGCGGCTCCGGTCTTCATGGCGCTCAATTGCGCCGGGTCGCGCGGCGGCATGAAGCCCTGCGGAAACACCTTGCAGATGGGAATGGCGAAAGTGGCGATCAGCAGTTCCGCCTCGTCGCGCATCTTGCGGGGTGCTGACTTGTCATCGCGGATCGCCCTGGCCGAGGCGACAAGCGCACCGTCGCAGTCGCAATGATTGTGGCGGGCGATGTAGCAGGCGTCGTGGGTCTGGCAAACAGCGTCGAGCCGGTCGACGGGGCGGGCCGACAAATCGCCGGTGCGGGTGCCGGGGCCACAGTAATTGCCGATGACGAAAGGCGAGGGGCGCGCCATGGCGTAACGGATCGGCTTGGGCAATTCGGCTTCCGGCACTTTTGTCCATGGGTTAGCGCAGGCCGAGACGAAAACCAGCGGCAGGATGGCAAGAACGGCTCGCATTTTTATCCGCGCCAGCTTTCTGAACGATTTCCCCACCCGGCGGCCTCGCCGCGTGGCCGACGACCGCATGCCTGATGCCACACTGCCCGGTTTTGTGGCAAGGGAAAGGCGGCGTGTCTGGCTCGGCCGTGTTGCTGTCGCGGCGGCATATCTGCCAGGCGCCTCTGACAGCGCTTCTATTCTACAGGAAAAGGCTTCTTTCCCGCTCTACCGCCTTGGTGATGAAGCTGGCGACGATCTGGACACGGCGTAGCGGCCGGACCGATTCGTGATAGACCAGCCAGTAGGCGCGGCGGATCGGGGCGACGGCCTCAACCGGCACCAGTTCCGGCATCGAGCGGGCGACGAAGGTGTGCAGGATGCCGATGCCGGCGCCCGAGCGCACGGCTTCAGCCTGGCCAAGCGCCGAGGAGATAGCGAAGCTGGTGCGCCAGTCCGCACTGAATTCAGAGGCATAGTC